>JANXPQ010000180.1 GCA_025357235.1 Betaproteobacteria bacterium | reverse complement strand
GCAGCTTCGCGCGCCACGCCGGCAATGCCGTGCTCGCCGCTTCGATGGCCCGGCGCGTTTCCACCGCACCCATTTTCGGAATGGTGCCGATCACCGCCCCGCTGGCGGGATTGGTGACGTTGATCGTGGCTTTTCCGTCTGCGTCCAGCCAGGCGCCATTGATGTAGGCCTGCTGGCGGAAGAGCCGGGAATCGGCGAGGGGTAGGGTAAATTTAACATCGCGGGGAGAGTTCATTGGGAGACCTCGTGAATGCCGTGAATATCGTGAATGTCGTGAATGTCGTGAATGTCGGAAAAACGGCGCTTTTGCGCCACCTATTCCACGCTTCGTATTGACCGGGCTAACCCTCGAAGCATTTGATTGATTCGGATTACGGTATCTTGAAGCCTCTGAAGGGACTCCGGCCCTGTCAGATTGACACGTATTGCGATCTCAAGTTGCGTATCCAGTTCGCTGGTTGAGCCCAGTGCAATATGAATAAACTGGACGAATTCCTTGTTGCTCTGCCTCGCCGCTCCTTCAGCAATATTGCTTGCAATCGATATTGCGGAACGGCGCATTTGCGAGACCATACCGTACAGCTCTTCCTTGGGGAATGACTTGGTTACCCCGTAGACATCAGTAGCCAGATCAACCGCAAGGCGCCAGACATCAAGATCCTTGTGGGACTTCATATCGGCGCCTTTCCGGGATTTTGAACTTACGGCATTCACGACATTCACGACATTCACGCCAGGCACTTTCATCAGAAAGTGCCTGGATACGCTCCTCCATCAATCAAAAAATTCATCCCCGTGATGTAGCCGGCCTGCTTGCTGCACAGATAAGCGCAGGCGTCGCCGAATTCGTCGGGGTTGCCGAAGCGGCCGGCGGGAACGGTCTTCATGCGCGCGGCGTGCACTTCGTCGACCGGCTTGTTCTGCATCTTGGCGGCGGCGATGCTGCTGCTCTTGAGCCGGTCGGTATCGAACATGCCGGGCAGCAGGTTGTTGATGGTGACGTTGTGTGCGACCGTCTTGCGGGCGATGCCGGCGACGAAGCCGGTCAGTCCGGTGCGCGCGCCGTTGGAAAGCCCGAGGATGTCGATCGGCGCCTTGACCGCGCTCGACGTGATGTTGACGATGCGGCCGATCTTGCGCGCGATCATCCCGTCCACTGTGGACTTGATGAGGTCGATCGGCGTGAGCATGTTCGCTTCGAGCGCGGCAATCCACATATCGTGGGTGAAGTCACGGAAATCCCCGGGCGGCGGACCGCCTGCGTTGTTGATCAGGATGTCCGGGTTGGGACAGGCGGCCAGCGCCGCCTTGCGGCCGGCTTCGGTGGTGATGTCGGTCGCGACGACTGTCACCTTTACGCCGGTGGCCTTGCGAATCTCGTCGGCGGTCGCTTCGAGGGCCTCCCGGCCGCGGGCCAGTATCGTGATATCGACGCCTTCGCGTGCAAGAGAAAACGCGCAACCCTTGCCGAGGCCTTTGCTGGCGGCACAAACCAGAGCCGTCTTACCCTTCAAGCCGAGATCCATGAATATCTTCCTTCTTCGAGGTTTTTACGTGAATGACGGCCGCCAGGAGCGTGCCGCAGGGGAGTAGCAGGGGAGTAATCGTGAGGCAAGCGGGCGGCTTTTGCAAACCAAGCTGGCGGCCCGATGTCGAATGCCAGGGCCGCGATATAATCGCCGGCAAACAACTATAGAAAAATCCATGGCCACGCGACTTCTCACCTTGCTTCTCATGGCCGCCTGTACCGTCTGCGGATGCGCTACGGGCCCCGATCCCCGGGATCCGCTCGAGCCGTTCAATCGCAAGGTCTACGGATTCAACGAAAGCGTGGACAAGGCGGTGCTCAAGCCCGTCGCGAAAGGCTACGTCGCCGTGGTGCCGCAACTGGTGCGCCGGGGGGTGTCGAACGTATTCAACAACCTCGGCATGGTCATCACCACCCTGAACGACGCCTTGCAGCTCAAGGGCACCAAGGTTCCGGTGGATATCGCGCGCTTCACCACCAACATAGTCTTCGGGCTCGGCGGACTGATCGACGTGGCGACAGAACTGAAGATCGAGAATCGCAACGAGGATTTCGGCCAGACAATGGGCTATTGGGGTGTAGGCAGCGGCCCTTACCTGATGTTGCCCTTCTTCGGGCCGAGCGACACGCGCGACGCACCGGGGTTGGTGGTGGACTTCGTCGCCAGTCCGTTCTTCTACTGGAATCCGGATCCGCAGATCCGCTGGGGCACGTTCGTGCTGGACGTCGTCGACACGCGTGCCAACCTGCTGCAAGCGGAGAAAATTTTCGACACGGCGGCGATGGACCGTTACAGCTTCCTGCGCGACTCCTACCTGCAGCGTCGCGAGTATCTGATCTACGACGGCAATCCTCCCTCCGGCGCCGGCACCAAGCAAAAGAGCCTCAAGGAACTCGAGGAAGAAGACTTGAAGGATGAACCGGTGCCGCTGCGCGCAGCGCCCCGAGTTCGTCGCCCTTGATCAAGGACGACGAACTCGTTAGAGAACAGAGGCGAGAGGAAAGAGGAGAGAAAATACCGGCCGCGTCGCGGCCATGCTGTTGCCCGGCTCTTACCTTTCCTCTTTAACCTTTTCTCTTTCCTCTTTCCTCTCGCCTCTTTCCTCTTTTATCTCGCCTTTATCTTCGTCGAACTTTCGCGGAAGGATGAAGTCAAGCGGATGCTGTACGAACCGCCTCAGTAGTCTTGCCCCCAGCACGGCCAGCTCCCTTCGCGCCAGATCGTAGGCGCGTGCGGCCGTATAGAGCGAGAGGAAGAAACTCACGCTGAGGTTCAGGACGAACATCGTCGCCACGCCGGCAAGCGCCCAGAAGAACCAGCCCGTGCTGAACCACCCGCGCAGGCCGGCGCAGGCAAATGCCAGCATGCCCGACGACAACGTGACGTGGCGAACGTCGATCGGCAGCCCGAGAAACTGCCCGATCACGGGTGCCAACCCAAGCAGGAAACCGAGTGAAATGTTCGTCGCCCATGCCGACATGTTGCGGGCAACGATGCCGGCCGCATGCACCATGCGCTTGTGTCCGAAGCGCTCTCCGAGGCGATGATCGGCGATCGCCTGCGGCAGCCGGCGATACACCGCCCAGTTGTCCATCCAGCCGCCGATCATGGCGGCCATCCAGAGGATCACTCCGGTCAGCGCGGCATAGAACACCGTGCCGCTGTTCACCGGGCTCAGCGTCTCGAACACATACTGGGCTTCTTTCTCGCCGAGATAGTTATGGCGGAGTACGAGTCGCCACAGGAAGTTGAACAGGAAGGCGCCGAGGAAAACCACCGATACATTGGCCATGGCGGCGGCAAACTGCGAACGGCAGATGCGCACCGTGAATTCGACCATGCTGTCCAGCCGCGCGGTGCGGTCGCGACTGCGCAGCAGCCTGGCGAGCGTGGCCGCGGTCATGGCCGGTTGCTTGGTCGCCAGGATCAGATGAAAGTGATGCAGCAGCATGAAGCTGACTGCGTAGTTGAGTCCCGCCAGCAGTCCTTCGATGAACAGCGGCAATCCGGAATGCGTGACCTTCAGCTTGATGGCCGCCGTCAGCACCGTCAGCAAGCCGCCGCCTGCCGCGGCCAGCCAGATGAAGTGGTATTCGCGACGACTGTGCGCGACGTAGTGTTCGCCGGTCTTTCCGGAGCGGTCGACGATCTTGCGCTGGAG
>JANXPQ010000178.1 GCA_025357235.1 Betaproteobacteria bacterium | reverse complement strand
CAGAGGATCACGTCGACGACGCAGGGCCAAACAACACAGTCGGCCATCACCCGTGGCGTAAGCGTCCGGCCGACACCATCTTGACTGGCGCACCATCAGCGTTGCTTGGTCCGAGGCAGCGGGGTGTTGATCTCGTCGGTGAACTCATCCGCGGTCCAGGCAAGATCGATAGCCGCGTCGAGCCGTTCGAGCAACTGCGGCAACGTTTCTCCAGGTCGGCGCTGCAGCATCGCCAGACAGCTATCGTCATCGTTGGCGATGGCCGCGCACTTGATGGGATCCAGCGCACCCAGGGTGATCTGTCCGCCGCTGTCGATCAATGCGACGATGTTCGCCAGCAAGGGACGTGCGGCAGCCCCGGACGGCGATGTCACGCGGCTTGACGCAGTGCCTCGGCGGACGCGCTTGCGAGGTTCCATGGCAACAGTGCCTCGACCCGGTTGATCGGATGCTCGGCGATGCGCTCGAGCACGGTGCGCAGATACGCTTCCGGGTCCAGGCCGTTGAGTTTCGCGGTGCCGATCAGGCTGTAGAACGCGGCAGCACGTTCCCCACCCGCGTCAGAACCGGCAAAGAGGTAGTTCTTGCGGCCGATCGCCACCGCGCGCAAGCTGCGCTCGGCTGCGTTGTTGTCGATTTCGATACCACCGTCGTCGCGGTAGCGCGTCAAGGCCGTCCAGCGCGTGATCGCATAACGCATCGCGAGCGCCAGTTCGGATTTCTTCGACACCCTACCGAGCGTCGCCTGCAGCCAGTCGTGCAACTCATCGAGTAACGGCCCGGCGCGCGCCTGGCGCGCTGCCTTGCGCTGATCCGGTGGCCGGCCCCGCATTTCGGTTTCGATACTGTAGAGCGCCCCGATTCGGCTTAGCGCTTCGGCCGCGATGGGCGAGTGGTTGGCGACGTGCAGGTCGTAGAACTTTCTTCGCACGTGCGCCCAACAGGCCGCTTCAACGACATCGCCGCGCGCATAGAGGCGCTCGAAGCCCGCGTAGCCATCGGCCTGGAGGATGCCGGCAAAGTGCTTCAGATGGCCCAACGGGCGTTCACTTTTGCGGTCCGGCGAGTACTGGAACCACACCGCGGGGGCCTCCGTGCTGCCGGCAGGCCGATCATCGCGCACGTACGTCCACAGCCGACCTGTCTTCGTGCTCCCGCGACCCGGGGCGAGTACGGGCACCGGCGTATCGTCCGCGTGCAGCTTGGTTGCGCAGAGCACGTAGCGCCCGAGTGCCTCCACCAGCGGCCCCACCAGGTGCGCTACACCGCCGAGCCAATCGGCGAGCGTTGAGCGTTCCAGTTCGACGCCCTCACGCGCATAGATCTGCGCCTGCCGGTAGAGCGGCAACGAATCGGCGAACTTGCTCACCGCCACATGCGCCAACAAGCCCGGCCCGGGGATTCCCCGATCAATCGGTCGAATCGGCGCGGGCATCTGCACGATGCGTTGGCAGCACGCGCAGCTTAGCTTGGGGCGCACATGGCGAATCACCTTGAAGCGCGCCGGCACATACTCCAGCATCTCGGCCACATCCTCGCCGATGCGCTGCATCGTGGTGCCGCAGTCCGGACAGGTGGCGTCAGGCGCGTGGATAACCGACTCGCGCGGCAGGTGCGCGGGCAAGGGCTTGCGCACCGGTTGGCGAGCGGGTGTTCGCGGCGCTGCCGTTGCCTTCTGGGCAGCGCTTGCCTCAAAGTCCTCGAGGATCAGTTCGAGTTGCTCGATTCTTGCGCAGAGCTTCTCCGAGGAGCGACCGAACTGCATGCGCCGCAACCGCGCGAGCTCCAGCTTGAGCCGCTCGATCCAGGTGCGCAAATAAACAAGTTCCTGCTGCCCGGCCTGCAGTTGCGCATCGCGTGCTTGCACCGTGTCGTCGCGACTTTGCAGTCGCGTCTGAAGATCAATTACGAGGGCGCGCAGCGCATCGACATCATCCGGAAGAGCACTGTGGGTGGCTGCGCGCATGTAAGAATATTAGCGACTCGCGCGTGTCGTGTGAACCACTCGCGCACAAAATTCTTTCTCTCACGTGCGCCATCACGTCGCGCGCTCGGGTTGCCATGTTCGTGTCGGTCGTCGCCAGTCAATTCCTTCGAGTAACATCGACAATTGTGCACTCGTCAGATGCACCGCACCGCTTCTCGCTTGTGGCCACACGAACCGACCGCGCTCCAGGCGCTTCGCGTACAGGTTCATGCCATCTCCGCTCCACCACAGCAGCTTCACCAGATCGCCACGCTTACCGCGAAACACGAACATCTGTCCGGAGAACGGATTCTCGGCGAGCGTCTCCTGAACCAATGCCGCAAGGCCACCGAAGCCCTTGCGCATGTCGGTCACGCCCGCGGCGAGCCAGATGTGCGTACCCGGGGGCAGCGCAATCATCGCTGCAGCATCGTGATGACCGCGCGCAGCACCGCGCGATCGACTGCACCACGCACGGTTATCCGGCCGCCTCGCAGTTCGATCTCCATCGACCCGGGCTTGACCTCTCGGACCGGTTGGGTCTCGACTTCAGGCCCTTGCATCACGACCCGCTCGGGCAAGCGCGCCGGGTCTTCGATCCTCACCGGCAGCATCGGCATCGCCTTGCGTCCCGCTACCAGGAGACCCCGCTCATGCAGTCGCCGCCACTTGAACACTTGATTCGTGTTCACATCGTGATCGCGCGCCACCCGCGACACCGACGCCCCCGGCATCAGCGACTGCTCGACGATGCTGCGCTTTTGCTCCAACGTAAATCGGCGCCGGCGCAGCGGCTGCATGCCACGCCTGGAGCGGCTCCTGGATTCTCGATTAGCGTCCACTTGGATTTAAGCGGACACCTGAATGCATCCGCTAACCGCCAATGCTGCCCAACAAACGCAGCCTCGTGAAGACGGTATTTACCGGACGCTTACTGGTGAATGTTGCCATGTCGATACTCCTAACGTTGATGATGGATACCCCGCGCCTGTATAGCGCGCCTTCGCAACGCAAATAAGCGGCTCCCTGGGAGATGCAAATCACTTTTTTTCTCTGTGTTGAGATGGGCGTGACTTAAACAACGCCGGGGACACAACGGGTGCGACCGGGACAGGAGAAAAGCGCATGACCGAAGTCTTGAACGTGAGGCAAATTGCTGAGCTTCTGAACACTACGCCACAGAGTGTTCGTAACCAGATATCCCGAGGCCGTGAAGGTATCAGCGTGCCGCCCAGCTTTCGGCTTGGCGCTCGGCGCGTTTGGTTGCGCGAAGCGGCTGTAGCGTGGCTGCGCGAGAAAGCCGGGGTTAATGAGCCACTCAAGGCAAAGCCAGGTCGCCCGACAAAAATCGAGCAACTGCAACGCAGGAGCAATTCGGCCTCCGAAGCAACGCACGAGGACCAAGCATAATGGGAGAAGTACATATTCACTGCGAGATGCCGACTGGAGCGGCGATCGCCGGATATTTCCACTCCGTGCGCGCGAGTAATAACATCTTGCCCGCCGAGCCTCTCGGCAGGACGTCGCTCAAGCTATATGGCACGCGCGATGACACGACTGACGAATTTGCCATGCACAGAGGGCGTTCGCACTGGGCGCTACCCGTCCCAGTGGTGGTGAACATTTCCCCACCCAACGGGCGTGACCGGACCCCCGACGCCGCAATCCGCTGCCAGACATGTTCTAGGCACGAACTGGCGGCGGATTCCGCCCCAGGCTGGCTGGAAACGACAATTCAGAAACGGCTTTGGCTGCGGATTGACGCGAGCCGCGTCACAGCGGGTTAGGAAGCCGCCATGCACGAACCTATCGAACAATTTCGCGCGGCCATCCATCGAGCCGGACTGCACCCGCCCGACAACCTCGTATCGGACGGTAAGCTGCACCGCTTCGCCAGCAATGGCAAACGCAGCGATGATGCGGGCTGGTACGTGTACCACGACGACGGCATCCGAGCTGGGGCCTTCGGCGATTGGCGCACAGGTATATTCGAGAGTTGGCGCCAAGACATCGGTCGCAGGCTTTCGCCGAAGGAGGAGGCCGTGCACCGGGGACGGCTTGAGGCCATACGGCGTGAGCGTGAGGTAGAGGACGCCAACCGCAAGGCCGAGGCGCGTGATAAGGCTACCGCGATCTGGAGCGCCGCGATGCGTGCACCGGATCAACATTCCTACCTGAGTACCAAAGGAGTGAAGGCGCACGGTGTGCGCGTGCATGATGGGGCACTGGTCATCCCGGTGCGCGACGGCTCCAGTCTGCACAGCTTGCAATTCATCAGCCCCGAAGGCGAAAAGCGTTTCCTCACAGGAGGGCGCGTGAGCGGCTGTTACTTTTCCATCGGCAAGCCAGAGGCCGTGCTGTGCGTGGCCGAGGGTTACGCCACGGGCGCCAGTGTCCATGAAGCCACCGGCTATGCGGTGGCTGTGGCTTTCAACGCCGGCAATTTGCTGCCCGTGGCACGCGCCCTGCGGGCGAAATATCCCGACCTGCGCCTCATCATCTGCGCGGACGATGATGCCGAAACAGCGGGCAATACGGGATTAACGAAAGCGCGCCAAGCGGCGGAGACAGTCGGCGCATACCTGGCCGTGCCGGTCTTTGGCAACAATCTGCCGGAAGGTGCGACCGACTTTAACGACCTACACCGGCACGCC
>JANXPQ010000154.1 GCA_025357235.1 Betaproteobacteria bacterium | reverse complement strand
GGAAATCGGCGCGCTTGTTCAGCGGATTGCCCGAACCGTCCGGCACGCAGTCCAGGGGCAGCACCACCGGCAGGTCTTGTTCGGGCACCGGCACGGCTCCGTGTTCGTCGCAGTGGATGATGGGGATGGGCGTACCCCAGTAGCGCTGGCGCGAAACGCCCCAGTCGCGCAACCGCCAGGTGACCTGCTTGTCACCGAGACCTTTCGTTTTGAGATCCGTCGAGATCGCGTCTACGGAGCGCAGGAAATCCTGGCCGTCGTATTTTCCGGAGTTGACGCAAACGCCGTGATCGGCGTACCAAGCCTGCCAGGCGTCCAGCGAGTACGCCTGTCCCCCGACGTCGATGACCTGCACGATCGGCAGTCCGTACTTCATGGCGAACGCGAAATCCCGCTCGTCATGGCCGGGCACGCCCATGACCGCGCCTTCGCCGTAGCTCATCAACACGTAGTTGCCGACCCAGACTTCGATCTTCTTCCCGGTCAGCGGATGACTCACGAACAGGCCGGTGGGCATGCCTTTCTTTTCCATCGTCGCGAGGTCGGCCTCCATGACGCTGCCGCGCTTGCACTCGTCGACGAACGCCGCCAGCTTCGGATCGCGCCTTGCCGCTTCCGCGGCGAGCGGATGTTCCGCGGCGACCGCGCAAAAGGTAACGCCCATGACGGTATCGGCGCGGGTCGTGAAAACCCATAGCTTGCCCGGCCCGCCGTTCAACTCGTACGCAAACGCAATGCGCACGCCGAAGCTCTTGCCGATCCAGTTCGCCTGCATCGTCTTCACACGCTCGGGCCAGCCGGGCAGCGAATCCAGGGAAGACAGCAGTTCTTCCGAGTACTTGGTGATCGCGAGGTAGTACATCGGGATCTCGCGTTTTTCCACCAGCGCGCCCGTACGCCAGCCGCGACCGTCGATCACCTGCTCGTTGGCAAGCACCGTCTGGTCGACCGGATCCCAGTTCACCGTGCCGGTTTTCTTGTAAGCGATGCCCTTTTCCAGCATGCGCAGGAACAGCCACTGGTTCCAGCGATAGTATTGCGGCGTGCAGGTCGCGAGCTCACGCTCCCAGTCGATGGCGAAGCCCAGCGACTTGAGCTGCTTCTTCATGTATGCGATGTTGTCGTAGGTCCATTTCGCCGGCGGAACGTTGTTGGCCATCGCCGCGTTTTCGGCGGGCAGGCCGAATGCGTCCCATCCCATCGGTTGCAGGACATTGAAACCGCGCATGCGGTGATAACGGGACAGCACGTCGCCAATGGTGTAGTTGCGCACGTGGCCCATGTGCAACTTGCCCGACGGATAAGGGAACATCGACAGGCAGTAGTACTTCGGCTTGTCTGAAGCGTCGATCGCGCGGAAGGAATTCTTGTCCGCCCACTCTTTTTGTATTTGCTGCTCGACTGCGGCGGGCTGATATTGCGGCTGCATGAGGAATCTGACAAAAAGCGTTGTAAAGTAACCAATTATACCGTCGCGCCAATGCATCCGTTCGGCACTTCCGGACGTATCTTCGCTGCCAGACTTCAATCAGGGGAAATACACCATGCTATTGCGTAGCGGACTTCTTGTTCTTCTGCTTTTTACAGCCCATCTCTCTCAGGCCGCGCCCGATGCCGTCGTCGAAGGCATCCAGCTGCCGGCCTGGGTCACCCGCGACGAAAAACGACAACCGCTTGCCATCGGCACGGAACTGAGAAGCGAAGACGAGGTCTCGACCGGCGGCGGTTCGCGTCTTCTCCTGCGACTGGGTGACGGCAGCGTGGTCAGGCTCGGGGAAAACGGCAAGCTGCAATTGTCCGCCCTGATGCAAAAGCGCAAGGAGGGATTTATCGCGGCAACACTGAAGGTGCTCGAAGGCGCATTCCGCTTCACCACCGAAGCAGCCGTGAAGAATCGCAGTACCCGCGACATCACCGTGCAGTTCCCGACGGTGACTGCCGGCATCCGGGGCACGGACATCTGGGGCAAGAATCTCGGTGACAAGGAAGTCCTCGTCCTGATCGAGGGCAAGATCACCGTGACCCGTACGGGCGACCAACCCGTGCAAATGAAAGATCCGCTGACTTATCTGCAGGCGCCGAAGGCGGGCACCGCGACAGTCGAAGCAGTTCCGATGGATCAACTGAAGGCGTGGGCCGCGGAGACCGAGATTGCCGATGGCAAAGGTGCATTGCGCAAAGGGGGCCGCTGGAAGCTCTATATTGGAAGCTATCAGCAGCAGCTCGAGGCGTTGTCTCTTTATGACAGCCTGCGCCGCGAGGGTTATCCGGTCCGCATCCAGCCACAGCAGGCCGACGGCGGACAGCTCTATCGCGTGCGTCTCGCCGGCTTTTCCTCGGAGCAGGAAGCCAATGCGTTGGGCGCCCGCCTGAAAGAGAGCAATCCCAGGCTCGAACCGGTCGCTTCGCTGCAATAGTCTTCCGCGGATCCCCCCGCTTTCGGCGCGTTCGTCGCCGAAAGCGGTTTTCGTTGTACCATCGCCGGGCAGCCGAGTTTTTTTCCAAATCGCCCCCTCCACCCGGCACACCATGTCGCGCAAGCACCCCATCATCGCCGTCACCGGTTCGTCAGGCGCAGGGACCACGGCTGTGCGCAAGACCTTTGAAACCATCTTCCGTCTCGAACATATCGAGGCGGCGCTCATCGAGGGCGATAGTTTTCACCGCTACGACCGCGACGAAATGCGCAGGCTGATCGAGGCCTACGAACAAATCGGCGGCCAGGCGATCAGCCACTTCGGGCCGGAAGCAAACCTGTTCGAGGAACTCGAGGCCTTGTTCGGCGAATACTGCCAGCGCGGCGGCGGCAATACCCGGCTGTATCTGCATAACGAAGAACGCGCCGCCCGATACGGCCGCAAAGCCGGCACTTTCACGCCGTGGGAAAAACTGCCGGAGAACACCGATCTGCTGTTCTACGAAGGCCTGCATGGCGGCATCGTCACCGACAAGGTCGATGTGGCTCGTCACGTCGACCTGCTTATCGGCGTAACGCCGACGGTCAACCTGGAATGGATCCAGAAAATCAACCGCGACATGCAGGCACGGGGCTACTCGATAGAAGTCGTCACGCAGACCATCCTGCGGCGCATGTACGACTACGTGCACTACATCACGCCGCAATTCTCGCGCACCCACGTGAATTTCCAGCGTGTGCCGACCGTCGATACATCCAACCCCTTCGTCGTACGCGAGGTGCCGCGTCCGGAGGAAAGTTTCGTCGTCATCAGATTGTCCGACTCGGAGCGCCTGAACGTGCCCTATCTGCTGGCGATGATCGAGGATTCCTTCCTGTCCCGGCCGGACACCATCGTGGTGCCGGGGACGAAAATGGAATATGCGATGCAGCTCATCCTGACGCCGATAATTCGCGATCTGGTCAACGAAAGCAGAAAGGCGCGCGGCTGACCGGGTAACTGCATTTATAATCCGGGATCGAAACCGCAATCCGAATCTCGACTACGCATGTCGCTTCTCGAAGGCCTCAATCCGCAGCAACTCGAAGCCGTCACGCTTCCCCACCAGTCGGCCCTGATTCTCGCCGGCGCCGGTTCCGGCAAGACCCGCGTGCTCACCACCCGCATCGCCTGGCTGATCCAGACCGGGCAGATCGGTCCGCAGAGCCTGCTGGCCGTCACGTTCACCAACAAGGCTTCGCGCGAAATGCTGCTGCGCATTTCCGCGATGCTGCCGATCAACACGCGCGGCATGTGGGTCGGCACCTTTCACGGGCTGTGCAATCGAATTTTGCGTGCGCATTACCGCGATGCGGGATTGCCGCAGACCTTCCAGATCCTGGATTCGGCCGACCAGCTCGCATGATCAAGCGGGTCATAAAGTCGATGAACATCGACGACGAGAAATATCCGCCGAAGCAGGCCCAGTACTTCATCAATGGCGCCAAGGAACAGGGACTGCGCGCCGCCAAGGTCGAAGCCTTCGACGATTTTTCACGCAAGCTGGTTAGCGTTTACGAGGCCTACGATGCACAGTGCAACCGCGAAGGCGTGGTGGATTTCGCCGAATTGCTGTTGCGCTGCTTCGAACTGCTGTCGAAAAACGAGATCCTGCGGGAACACTATCGCGCCCGCTTCAAACATATCCTGGTCGACGAATTCCAGGACACCAACCGGTTGCAATACTTCTGGCTCAAATTGCTGGCGGGCCCGAACAACTCCATCTTCGGCGTCGGCGATGACGACCAGTCGATCTACGCTTTCCGCGGCGCGCGGGCCGGCAACATGCTCGATTTCGAGAAGGATTTTCATGTCGAGAAAGTCATCAAACTCGAACAGAACTACCGCAGCCAGGGCAACATCCTGGATGCAGCCAATGCGCTGATCCGCCACAACCACACCCGGCTGGGCAAGAACCTGTGGACGGCGCAAGGCAGCGGCGAGCCATTGCGGCTGTACGAGGCGATGACCGACTTCGAGGAGGCCGGCTACATCGTCGACGAAGTGAAACAGCTGAAGAGCGAAGGCACGGCGCTTTCTGAAATCGCGCTGCTCTATCGGTCCAATGCCCAGTCGCGGGTACTCGAACATGCACTGTTCAACGCGGGGATCTCGTATCGGGTCTACGGCGGCCTGCGCTTCTTCGAGCGCCAGGAAATCAAGCACGCGCTGGCGTATCTGCGCCTTGTTGCAAGTGCGGATGACGATGGTGCGTTCCTGCGGGTTGTCAATTTCCCGACGCGCGGTATCGGTAACCGCAGCATCGAACAGTTACAGGAGGTTGCCGCAGGACGCGGTATTTCCCTCTGGCAGGCGGCTTGCGCCAACACACTGAGCGGCAAAGCCGGCACCAGCATTGCCGCTTTCGTCAGACTGATCGATTCGATGCGTTCGGCGTGTGAAAACCTCCCGCTGCCGGAAATCATCGACCACGTTGTGGAATTGAGCGGCCTGATCGCGTACTACCAGAATGAACGCGAAGGCGAAGACCGCCTCGAGAACCTCGGCGAATTGACCAACGCCGCAGTGACTTTCGTTTCCGCAGACGGGCCGATCGCGCAAGTCACCGAAGAAGGCGAAATCCAGTCCCAGGGTTTCCCCGCGCTTGCGGCATTTCTTGCCCACGCCTCGCTGGAAGCGGGGGAACACCAGGCCGCGGCAGGCGCGGACGCATTGCAGCTGATGACCGTGCATTCCGCCAAGGGTCTGGAGTTCCATGCGGTGTTCATCACCGGCCTGGAAGAAGGTTTGTTTCCCCACGAGAACAGCATTTCCGAGCAGGACGGGCTGGAAGAAGAAAGGCGTCTGATGTATGTGGCGCTGACACGCGCGCGCCGCCGGCTTTATCTCACGCTCGCGCAGACGCGCATGCTGCATGGGCAGACGCGCTACAACATCGCATCGCGCTTCCTCGAGGAAATCCCGGAGGAGCTCATCAAGCGGGTCAACACGACCAAGTACTCGGGATTCGTCAGCGCCAAAGGCTTCGATCCGGGATACGAGGCGAAGGCACCGAAGATGGAATCAACAGTGTCAGGCTGGCGCATAGGACAAAGCGTGGTGCATGCGAAATTCGGCACCGGGGTGATTGTCAGCGCGGAGGGCCGCGGGGCCGACGCCCGCGTCCAGGTCAATTTCCGCGAGGCCGGCATGAAGTGGCTGGCACTCGAATACGCCAAACTCGCGCCCGCCTGAGATTCCTATTGCGCGGCGGGCGGCGCGGGAACGTCCCGGAACAGGTCGCGGTAACTCGTGTAAATCGATGGCAGCACCAGGAGTGCTACCACCCACAGGCCGGGATTGCGCTCCATGTTCGCCAGATCGAACGGCGCCATGAACAGGACCAGCGGCACCAAAACAATCAAGCCGTAGACCAGGAAGGGCAGCATGTTCTTCAGGCAGGCCTGGAAGCTGGAACGCAGCGCAGACACCGGCTTCTCGTTTCTGAATACCACCAGCAACGGCGAAAACCACATCGCCATGGTCAGCGGCACCGACAGAGCCATCCCGAACAGCAGCGCCGCCAGTGCCGGTCCCAGCGCCTGCATGAGAATTTCCGGATCGATGTTCTGCGCCTGACCGGCGACGATCTGCTTTATCGCTTCTCCGCCGATTGAGTACATCAACAATGCGATGACAACATTGCCGATCAGGTAGAAACCGCCGAGCGTGATCAGATTCAGGGTGTTGTTGTGGAAGCCGGCGAAAAAGTGCGCGATTTCGAGTTCTTCGCCTTTTTCCAGTGCCCGGCAGCCGATCATGAGCCCGCCGAGAAAAACCGGGGTGAAGAGCGCCAGCAACAATCCGGCGAATGGCACCCTGGAAGCGACGAACACCATGCCCCACAGCATCAGCACGAACAACACCCAGATGAAGAAATTCCTGCGCAACAGGACAAATCCCTGCAGCAGCCATTTCAGGCCGTGGGAAGGGGGCGCTTTTTCGATGTCCACGTCGGGGATTCCTTTGAACGTCAGTTGGTGCTCTGCCGGCGAGAAGCGGCGGCACGATGATTGGAGAGAATGCGGCGAAAACGCTCCGGGTCGTGCTTGTGGGTGAGTTCCCCGGGGCGAGGAAGGTGAAAATCGTACAGCCTTGAAACCCAGAACCGCAGGGCGCCTGCCCGCAACATCCACGGCAACGCCGCGTGTTCCTGGTCGGTGAATGGCCGCACCGACTTGTACGCTTGCAGCAGTGCGTCCGCGCGGACGCCGTCCAGCCTGGCATTGGCGTCCACGCACCAGTCGTTCACGGTGATGGCCACGTCGTAGACGAAACAATCGACGCAGGCGAAATAAAAGTCGATGAAACCGCCCACCCGGTCGCCGTCGAACAGCACGTTGTCGCGGAACAGGTCGGCATGCACCACGCCGCGCGGCAATCCCTCGCGATTCTGCCCGGCCTGGAAACGGATTTCGGAGTGGAGCAACTCTGCATCCTCGGGCTTCAGGAACGGATAGATTTCCGGCGCGCAGGCGGTCCACCACCGGGCGCCGCGCAGGTTTTCCAGCTGTCCCGGATAAGTCCGGCCGGCGAGATGCATCTCCGCGAGAACTTCGCCGACCCGGGCACAATGCACCGCCCCCGGTTCGAGCACCGGCTGGCCTTCCAGGCAGGAGACGATTGCCGCCGGCTTGCCGTTGAGTTCGCCAAGCAATTCGTTCTGCAGATTGGCGATTGGCTTCGGGCAAGGCAGGCCGTGACTCGACAGGTGCGCCATCAGGTTCAGATAGAACGGCAGTTCCTTGCGGGTCAATTTTTCAAACAGCGTCAGCACGTAGCGGCCGTGCGTGGTGGTAACGAAATAATTGGTGTTCTCGATTCCGGAGAGGATGCCGTCGAGGGCGTTCGGCACGCCGATCGAGTAATTCCTGAGCCAGACCAAAAGCTGCTCGCGGGTAACGGTGGTAAAAACGGACATCGGACGGTTTCTAGAGATTCAGTTGTGCTTCGCGCTCGGCGGCGGTCGGCTCGAAACCGCGTTTCTCGTAGTGGTCGAATATCGCTGTCACCACTTTGTGTGGCTCATCGATCAACTTGAGCAGGTCGAGGTCGGCAGGATTGATCATGCCTTCGCAGACCATTCGATCCCGCATCCAGTCGATCAGGCCCCGCCAGTACGAAGACTGCATGAGGATGATCGGGAAGCGACGGATTTTGCCGGTCTGCACGAGGGTCAGCGCTTCCATCAGTTCGTCCATTGTGCCGAACCCGCCCGGCACGACCACGTAGGCACAGGCGAATTTGACGAACATGACCTTGCGCACGAAAAAACGGGAGAAAGTCTGGCTGACGTCCTGATATTGGTTGAACGTCTGCTCATGCGGAAGCTGAATGTTCAGTCCCACCGAGGGCGATCGGCCCGCGAACGCACCCTTGTTTGCCGCTTCCATTGCGCCCGGCCCGCCTCCGGAGATTACGCTGAATCCGGCGTCAGACAATCGGCGTGCCACCTCTTCGGTCAGTTGATAGTAGGGGTGCTCGCGCGCTATACGCGCACTACCGAAGATGCTGACCGCGGGCGGTATGTGGGCCAGGCGCTCGGTCGCTTCGACAAACTCTGACATAATTCCGAATACCCGCCAGGATTCCCGCGCCGACCACGTCTTCTCGACCAATTCGGGAACAAGCGGAACCGGGACCTTCTGTTTTTCGTTCATGTTGGATTTTCCGCGCTGATCGTCAATGAAAACGCTAGTGCTGGTGGATGGCTCTTCCTATCTGTATCGCGCATTCCACGCGCTTCCCGACCTGCGCAACAGGCATGGCGAACCGACCGGCGCGATCAAGGGCGTGCTGAGCATGCTGCAAAAGCTGCGCAAGGAAACGTCCGCGGATTATATCGCTTGCGTATTCGACGCAAAAGGAAAGACCTTCCGCGACGATTGGTATCCGCAATACAAGGCCAACCGCCCGCCGATGCCGGATGACCTGGTGCAGCAGATCGGGCCGCTGCACGACAGCATCCGCGCGATGGGATGGCCGCTGCTGATGGTCGACGGCGTCGAAGCGGACGACGTCATCGGTACGCTGGCGAAGCAGGCGGAAGCGCTGGGCGTGCACACCATCATTTCCACCGGCGACAAGGACATCACCCAGCTCGTCAATCCCATGGTAAGCCTGGTCAATACCATGTCCAACGAGGCCCTCGACGAGAAAGGCGTGCAGGAGAAATTCGGCGTCAAGCCGGCACAGATCGTCGACTATCTCACGCTGATCGGCGACGCCGTGGACAACGTTCCCGGCGTCCATAAAGTGGGGCCGAAGACCGCGGTGAAATGGCTGGCGCAGTTCGGCACGCTGGACGAGGTTATTGCGCATGCGGCGGAGATCCCGGGTGCGGTTGGCGAGAACCTGCGCACGGCATTGCCGTGGCTGCCGACCGCGAGAAAGCTGCTGCACATCAAGTGCGACGTGCCCTTGCCCGTTAGAGTCGACGGTCTCACGTCGCAGCCGCAGAACGTCGCCGAGCTGGTCCGGTTGTTCGAAAGACTCGAATTCAAGAGCTGGCTGCGCGAGCTCGAGGGGCGGGGGAACGAAACAGCGGGTTCCGCCCCTGACGCATCACCTTCGGCTCCTTCCAGCCAGGATCCGGATAGGACGCAACCGGAATCCCGTGAGCGTCCCCAGCGGGAGTACGAAGCGATTCTGACGGACGATCAACTCGGTAGCTGGATCGAAAGAATCAAGGCCGCAGAATTGGTGTCGGTCGATACCGAAACGACCAGCCTCGATCCGCTTACGGCGCAATTGGTCGGCATTTCCCTGTCGGTGCAGCCGAATCGCGCCGCCTACATTCCAGTCGGACATAACTATGCGGGCTCGCCTGCGCAACTGTCCCGCGATCATGTTCTTGCTGCGCTGAAGGACTGGCTGGAAAGCGCGCACCACCGCAAACTCGGTCAGAACCTGAAGTACGACAAACACGTATTCGCCAACGCCGGAATCCTGCTCGGCGGAGTCGAGCACGACACGTTGCTGCAATCCTACGTGCTGGAAAGCCACCGTCCGCACGACATGGACAGCCTCGCCGCCCGTCACCTCGAAGTAACCACCATCACGTACGACGACGTCACCGGCAAGGGAGCGGGTCGCATTCCCTTCGAACAGGTGGAAGTCACCCGTGCCACCGAGTATGCGGCCGAAGACGCCGATGTGACGCTGCAACTGCACCGGGTACTGCATCCACAGATTGAATTCGACGAGAAGCTTCTGCACATCTACCGTGACATCGAAATGCCGGTGATGGAAGTACTGTTCACCATGGAGCGCAACGGCGTGCTCCTGGACATCCAGCTTCTCGATCAGCAGAGCCGTGAACTCGGCACGAAGTTGCTGGCGCTCGAGCAGCAAGTGCATTTGCAGGCGGGCCAGCCGTTCAACCTGAATTCCCCGAAGCAACTGCAGGAAATATTGTTCGAGAAGCACAAGTTGCCGGTGAAGAAAAAAACGCCGGGCGGGCTGCCTTCGACGGACGAAGACGTACTGCAGGAACTCGCGCTCGACCATCCACTGCCGAAACTCATTCTGGAATACCGCGGCTTGTCGAAGCTGAAATCCACCTACACCGACAAGTTGCCGCGCATGGTCAATGCCCGGACGGGGCGGGTGCATACGAATTACGCGCAGGCGGTGGCGGTAACGGGCCGGCTCTCGAGCAACGAACCGAACCTGCAGAATATTCCGGTTCGCACCGCGGAAGGCCGCCGCATCCGCGAAGCTTTCATCGCTCCGCCGGGATCGGTCATCGTTTCAGCGGACTATTCGCAGATCGAACTGCGCATCATGGCGCACCTGTCCCAGGACAAGGGATTACTGCTGGCTTTCTCTGCCGGCGAGGATGTACACCGGCATACCGCCTCCGAAATCTTCAGCGTGGAGTCGGCTTCCGTTACCAGCGAGCAACGCCGCTACGCCAAGGTCATCAACTTTGGCCTGATTTACGGCATGTCTGCGTTCGGCCTGGCCTCCCAGCTCGGCATCGAGCGCTCCGCCGCACAGCAATACATGGAACGCTATTTCCTTCGATACCCCGGCGTGAAGGACTACATGGAGCGCACGCGCGAATCTGCGCGAAACCTCGGTTATGTGGAAACCGTATTCGGGCGCAGGCTTTATCTTCCTGAAATAAAGGCCGGCAATCCGGCCCGGCGCCAGGGTTCGGAACGCGCGGCCATCAATGCGCCGATGCAGGGAACCGCAGCCGACCTCATCAAACTGGCAATGATCGCCGTGCAGGGCTGGATTTCGAAATCCGGCATGACGAGCCGCCTCATCATGCAAGTGCATGACGAACTCGTGCTCGAGGTGCCGGATTCGGAGATCGATGCGGTAAGAAAAGAATTACCGAGATTGATGAACAGCGTGGCGACGCTCGCGGTACCGCTCGCTGTCGATGTCGGGGCGGGACCCAACTGGGAAAAGGCGCACTGACGACGGCCGGTATCGAAGGCCGATCGACGGCCTGCGATCAACCGGCTTTCGGATAAGTCATCCTGTCCGGGTTGCGGGTAATCACGCCGCACGCCGCGCGTGCGCCAGCGTTACCGCCCGGCTGCGAGGTCAGATCATCCTTATCTGCGTGAACGACCAGCGAGCGACCAATGATGCTGTCGGGTCCGGTACCGAAAGCGCCATCGGTAATCTCGAATGAAGTGTAAACCTCTCCTTTTGAATCGGCCGTAACGTTTCCAAGGTCGCCGCCGTGGTGCTTCGCCACCGTGGGAGCACCGTGTTCCGAAGACGTCGGATTGAAATGTGCGCCCGCACTCGAAGCATCCCGCGCGCTGCAGTCACCATTCTCGTGTATATGCATGCCATGCGTACTGTTGGGCTTGAACCCGGTGATGTTCGCAATGACCAGGGTGGCGCCACCCTTGCGAACGAAAGTAACCATGCCGCGTACCGGACTGCCTTCCGTCCCGGCGAGTACGGTTATCGCCGAAGGTTCGTCGTAAATGGTTGCCCCGGTGCGCGATTGGCAGGCAGGCATGAGGAAAATTAGTCCGATGACGGCAAGCTTGCTCGAAATGGTCATTCGTTGTCCTTCGCTTTGCGATTGCCTTCATTTACCCGCGGACCATGACGATCGAAAGGGACCGATCGATTCAGCACCTGTTGCAGGTTGATCGAACCCGGACCTATGCTGGCGAGGCCGCCGCACGCACTCGCCGGCACCCTCTCGAAGACGACGACGAGCGACCCCTCCTACACGGCCGCCAAGTCACCGAGCACAGGATAGCGCAGCTTGCGGCGCCCTGATATAGCGCAAGGGCATCGCGAATGCTTGCTCTGAATGTCCTGTTCTTCGATCTCGGAAGGCGCCAGGAAATGGAACGGCGGTCGAAGCCTTATATCTATTCGGCCTTTTCAAAATTCCATGTCGAGTTCGTCGATCTCTTCGGCTTCGTTCCTTGCCGCTTCGATCCACTCGATCATTTCGGGCATCGCCATGATGCGCGCGGCGTAGGCTGCGCATTGCGTGTCGAGATTGACGTCGTAGGTTGTGAATCGCGTCACGACCGGCGCATACATGGCGTCCGCCATGCAGCGTTGTCCGAACAGGAACGGCCCCCCATAAGTGGACAGACATTCACGCCAGATGGTGGTGATGCGATCGATATCGCCCACCGCCCGCGCCCAGATTTTGTGGCCGGGAAAGTGCGCCTTCAGATTCATCGGCAGCGCCGCGCGCAGGCTGCTGAAGCCGGAATGCATTTCGCCACAGATCGCCCGGCAGTGCGCCCGCGCCGCCCGCTCTTCCGGCAACAAACCGCTATTGGGGCGGATCTCATGCAGGAATTCGGCGATGGCAAGCGTATCCCAGACCTTGATGCCTTCGCAGGTCAGGCAGGGCACCAGGATGGAGGGTGACAGCAACAGCAGTTCCTTGCGCGCGTCGGCATCGTCGGGTGCAACCGCCTGCTCCTCGAACTCCAGGCCTGAAAATTTCGCGAGCAGCCAGCCCCGCAACGACCATGACGAATAGTTTTTGCTGCTGATACTCAGCGTGGCCTTGGCCATGATGTCTGTCTCCTGACTACGCCAGCCTCCTGCTGCAAGGCACGGCTCGATCCCCTTGCGGTTCGCAAGGGGCGTGCCAACGCCATTCCACTGGCGCGGAAGTTGCGTTACTGTGCAGCCAGCCTGGATTTCCGCCCGGCTCTCCTGGAACCGCGAATGCTCTATCAGACGTATCAATCCCAGCAGGACATGATGTGGCTTTCGCGGGTTGCGGCCAGCGCAGTCGTTCCGGTACTGAGTGACGTGCGCTGGGGACTGAACGACTACACGCCCCTGCGCAAGCTCGCGGCGGCCTGCGAAGTCTTTGCACTTGCGGACCTGACCCACCGTCGTCCGGCTTTCGGGATCGACACCGTTACGGTGGACGGACGTGAAGTGGCGGTGCGAGAAGAAGCGGCCCATCTGACTCCCTTCGCCACATTGCTGCACTTCAAAAAAAATATCGCCTCCAGCCAGCCCCGCGTGCTCCTGGTCGCACCGATGTCGGGCCATTTCGCCACGCTATTGCGCGAAACGGTGCGTACCATGCTGGCCGACCACGACGTCTACATCACCGACTGGCATAACGCCCGCGACGTACCCCTGACCGACGGGCGATTCGGGCTGGACGAATACGTCGAACACCTGATCACTTTCCTGAACGTCATCGGGCCGGGTGCACACGTGGTGGCGATTTGCCAGCCCTGCGTCGCGGCCCTGGCTGAGGTCGCGGTCATGGCGGAGGATGGCCATGCCGCCTCACCGCTCAGCCTGACCCTGATGGCGGGGCCGATCGACTG
>JANXPQ010000151.1 GCA_025357235.1 Betaproteobacteria bacterium | reverse complement strand
GCTGCGCCCATCGGAGTACCAATCCTGGATGGACAAATGGCGCTAAAGTAGTTCGGACAATGACGAGCCCCTCCGAACACAAAACCGTCCAGGCCCGCAATGCGTTTTTTCTCTGGCAAGCTCCAGCCGTAATTCAGCGTTAGTACTTCCCCAAGTGCCTTCTCTATCCAGCCGTTGTTCGTCATGTGCCCAGTTTCGCCAGGATCGTTTTCAGCGCTCTGTTTGCTACAGATGCTTCCTCATCTAACGCCTCCAGTTCCTCCAAAATATCCACAATCGGCCGATACTCCTCGCTATCGGCCGTGTGAATGTAACGGCTGGGCGAAATGTTGTAGTCGTTTTTTGAGATCTCGTCGCGGGTAACGATGCGCGAGTATTTCTCCACTTCCTTCCATGCGGAAAAGGCGTCGGCGATGCGCTTTACGGCATCTTCGGCAAGGAAGTTCTTCGGGTCGCCCTTGGTGAATTCCCTGGAGGCATTCAGCAAGAAGAGCTTTCCCTGCCGTTCCTTGGGTTTCGCCTTGTCGAGCACGATGATGGTGCCCGGCGCAGAGGTGTTGTAGAAAAGGTTCTCCGGCAGGTAGATCACGCCTTCGATCAGGTCCTGCTCGACGAACCACTTACGGACTTCCTTCTCCTTGTTGTCGTTGGCGTTACCGCTCCCACGCGATACGGCGCCGGTATCGAGAACCACTGCGGCTCGGCCCTTGTCGTTCAGACTCGCAAGGATGTGCTGCATCCAGCCCCAGTCGGCCTTCCCGCCGGGGTAGCCCGCTCCTTTAGGAAAGCGGTCCAGCTCGTCGGCGTCGTAGTCCTTCTCCTTGAATTCGGACTGGTTCCACATGGGGTTGGCAACAACACGGTCGAAAGTCTGTAGGCGATTGCCTTTGCGGAATTTCGGCTTGCGGAAGGTGTCGCCGATCTGAATCTCGCCCTCCATGTCGTGGATGATCATGTTCATGTTGGCCATCGCCCAAGTGCCGGGCTCGTTTTCCTGGCCGTAGAGTTTGGCGGGCGCGTATTTCTTCTTCGAGCGCAGGCGCATCTTCTCTTCGAGCACCAACTCGCACTTGACGAGCAGCCCGGCAGAGCCGCAGCAGGGGTCGTAGACCTCCATCCCCGGTTCCGGGTCCATGATGCACGCAATGACCAGCCCGACCTCGGTGGGCGTATAGAACTCCCCTGCGCTCTGGCCTGAGCCTTCTGCGAACTTGCGGATCAAGTACTCGTAGCTGCGGCCGATGATGTCCGGCTCCACGTCGCTCAGACCTAACGGCTTGGCGCTGATGGCTTCGATCAGATTTGAGAGGCGATCGTCGTCGATGTCGCGCTGGCCGTGGGTGGTGGCGTTGAAGTCCACTCTATCGATGATGCCCTTGAGCAGCGGGTTGGCGTCGCCGATGGCACGCAGGTGTGTAGTGAGCCGCTCGCCGATCCTCTCCGAGAGCGTGCGGATGACAGACCAGACGGCGTCGTCCGGGTTTTTCGGCTCCAGCGGCAGGTAGTAGCGCACCAGCTTCTTGTCGTGCTTCACCAGCTTGAATGCCTTGGCTCGCGAGCCAACTTCCTGCGCGATCCGGTTCACCTCGTCGTCGAACACGTCGCTCAGGCGCTTGGCAAAGATCAGCGGGAGGATGAAATCCTTGTACTTCGGGGCATCCTTCGCGCCGCGGATGGAGCAGGCGGCGTCCCAGATCCATCTCTCCAGAGACTTGTCCTTTTCTTCTTGCACAGATTTTGCCTTTTTCTTTCCAGCCAAATTTAGGTCGCGAGGTTCAAGTTTATCTGGGGCAGCCCGTATTTGCTCCCTATTGGCTCGCCCCAGTTCGAGAATTGCCTTTTCCTTCTTCATTTCAACATCTCCTTCGTTTCAGGCGCTCCTTCACCAGCTCGATCTCGCGTTGGGGTCTTGATGCCTTGAGTGGATTTCTCCTGAAACGCGTGCACCACCCAGATGTCGGCGCCCAGTTGAGCCGCGTAGACCGCACAAGAGGCGTCGCCTCGCTATGACAGGCCGATCTCAAAGACGCTGCTGCCGAGGCCCTTCATCGGCCTGGCGATACCGGTCTTGCCCCTTTTGGCGGCGATCGTCAACGCCGCGAGGCAGTTGGCCCTCGCACCCTCGGGGAAATCCTCGAAATCCTTCCGGGTGGCGCTAAGCCACAAGATGGTCCGTGTTGTTTTTGTCATCCATGCACTATCTGCTCGATCAATTGTTGTCATCTGTGACAACACCTGTCCGGGCCTCACGGCTAACCGCAAAAGCATGTCAGCTCCAGCATAACACGGCCAAGCTTGACATCAATATCCGCAGGAGTTATTAATATATCGACCCGGTGATCAAATCCAGCCGGCGAAAACGTACGCAAAACGACCGACGAGATATTTACATCGCGCAGAAGGTGGCGCTCATGGGCCGTCAGTTAAACACGATCGTGAACCATCCCGAACTGGAAGAAGAGCGCAAAGCTCCGGAGAAGAAGTGCCAGCCTGACGCCTATCGCAATGCGTCAGACAGCGAATGCCATGGATGACCCTGTCCTGCCCTTACCGCCTGTTCGGTGCCTGACCAAGGAGCAAGCCGCTGAATATCTGGGGATCGGCGTCACGTTGCTTACCGAGCTGCAGGTGCCTTTTATCAAGCTCGGCAGGCGTTGCGTGTATGACCTGGTTGACTTGGACGCGTGGCTTACCGAATATAAGCACCGAGGGCGGGCCGGAAAGGAAACTCTATGGCCCGTGAGAAGGGAATCTACCGGCGGCAGGACTCTCGCTTCTGGTGGATCGATGTTGTACTACCCAGCGGCCAGCGCGTATGCCAAAGCTCTAAGACCGAAACAAGGAAGGAAGCGGAAGCCCTCGTCGCAAAACTGAGGTCGGATTCTTTCAGACAGTCCTTTTTCGGGATCAAGCAAAGGCGGTCGTGGCAGGAAGCTGTTGTTCGGTACCTCACTATCAAGGCGAATCTTCGGAGTATCGAGGACACGCGGCGGATTCTTCGCAAGCTGGATGTGTGTTTCGGATCGCTCATGCTCG
>JANXPQ010000070.1 GCA_025357235.1 Betaproteobacteria bacterium | reverse complement strand
GTGTGACTTACTTTCGCCTTAGCCTGGCTTCCGCGAAGTCCAGGAGTTGATGTTCGAGCGTGGAATCGACGTCTTCCACGAAGCCATCCAGCCTTGGTGCCTGAGATTCGGTACCGATTCCGGCACATGCGCAAACCGTCATTGCCCGCCGAGGCAGACGCCACTTTCCTCCTCGCCTTACGCCACCCCTTTGATATTGATCAAGAGAAACCCTGCTTCCTGGGGCAGTATTCGGGTGGGCCGGGCTGTTGTGCGGGTATTCGCCATACACACATGCAGGGGGCGGGAATGGGTAAGCAAACAGAATTCGGATTGCCGCTGTCCAGTGCCGTTTTGCTGGCCACTGTGCTGGCTGCGGCGTCCTGGAATGCGCGGGGAGCGGAGACGGATCGTGGCCGAATGCTGCACGACACGCATTGCGTGTCGTGCCACGACTCGAAGGTCTACAAGCGGGACAGCAAAGTCGCGACGGACTACGACGAGATACGCAAGCAGGTGGTGCGCTGGGAAACCAACGTGTCGCTGCACTGGAGCGACGGCGACATCGATGCCGTGACGACCTATCTCGCCCGGACGTTCTACAAGGTGCCGTGTTCGGTGTGTTGAGCGCGGGCGCGATCGTCCCGCACGCGGAGACGAATTCCGGCAGGTTCATCCGGGCGGGCGTCATAAGCCGCGCCCGATCATTGCCACACCGCCGCCAGTGACTACCCGGAATCTCCAGTACTTGTTCGCCCCGCAATCGGTGGCGATCATCGGGGCAACGGCCCGCGACGGCAGCGTTGGGGCGGCGGTCACCCGAAACCTGATCGAAGGCGGCTTCAAGGGCGCATTGCGTCTGGTCAATCCAAGGCACGACCGCGTGGGGGATCATCCCTGCTATCCGGACGTGCGCAGCCTCGATATCATTCCAGAGCTTGCGGTGATTTGCACGCCGCCCGCCTCGGTCCCCGAACTGATTGCCGGACTGGGTGCCCGGGGCACGAAGGCCGCCGTCGTCCTGACGGCCGGCCTCGGCATCGCCGCGAATGGTTCCGGGTGCTCGTTATCGCAAGCCATGCTGGATGCGGCAAAGCCGCACCTGCTGCGCATCCTCGGCCCGAACTGCGTCGGGCTGCTGTCGCCCCGAATCGGACTCAACGCCAGTTTCGCGCATGAGGCGGCTCTGCCGGGCCATCTCGCGTTCGTGTCCCAGTCCGGCGCTCTCACCACCGGCCTGCTCGACTGGGCGCGAGCGCGCAGGGTCGGTTTCTCGCATTTCGTCTCGCTCGGTGAATCCGCCGACATCGACTTCGGCGACGTACTCGACTATCTCGCCTCGGACCCCGAAACAAAGGCGATCCTGATGTACGTGGAAGCCATCAAGCATGCCCGCAAATTCATGTCGGCGGCACGCGCCGCGGCGCGCAACAAGCCGATCATCGTGGTCAAGGCGGGCCGGGCACCGGAGGGTGCGAAGGCGGCTGCGTCGCATACCGGCGCCCTCGCCGGATCCGACGATGTCTACGACGCCGCGTTCCGGCGCGCCGGCGCGTTGCGAGTCGTCACCATAAGCGATCTGTTCGTCGCGGCCGAAACCCTGGCCTGCGCCAGACCCCTGTCGGGCGAGCGCATCGCGATCGTCACCAACGGCGGCGGCCCCGGCGTAATGGCTGCCGATACGGTCTGCCTCGGCGGCGCCCGGCTGGCCAATCTGTCCGATACGACGATCGCCAGGCTCGATGCACTGTTGCCGCCGACCTGGTCGCATGCCAATCCGGTCGACATCGTCGGCGACGCGCCGACGACGCGCTACGTCGAGACCGTCAGGATTCTCGCGACGGATCCGCAAATCGATGCGCTGCTGTTCCTGCATGCACCTACCGCGATCGTGGACAGCACTGCAATCGCACTCGCTTGCGCGCCGCTGCTGCGCGATCTGGCGATGCCGGTGTTTTCGTGCTGGCTCGGCGGAAACGCGGTCGCGCGCGCACGCCAGATCTGCGTCGATGCGGGCATTCCCACTTACGAGACGCCGGAACAGGCCGCGACCGGTTTCCTGCAGGGCATGCAATACCGGCACAACCAGGAAATGCTGTTCGAAACGCCGTCCGCGGCGCTGGACGCCTTTACCCCGCGAACAGCCGTCGCCCGGGCGGTCGTCGACCAGGCATTGCGCGAAAACAGGGCGATGCTCAGCGAGCCGGAAGCAAAGAACATCCTGCACGCCTACGGGATCCCGGTCGTACAAACGCGCATCGCGCCCGATATCGACTCGGTGGGCAAGGCCGCCGCGGAACTGGGCTTTCCAGTCGTCCTGAAGATTCTTTCGCCCGATATTTCACACAAATCGGACGTCGGCGGCGTCATCCTCGACATCCGGACTCCCGCAATGCTGATCGAAGCGGCAACGCAGATGCTCGAGCGTGTGCGCGCAGCGCGCCCGCAGGCGACGCTGAAGGGATTCGCGGTGCAGAACATGATCAGTCGCCCGCACGCCATGGAAATTATCGTCGGCGCGACAACCGACGCGGTGTTCGGTCCCGTCATTTTGTTCGGGCAGGGCGGCACGGGAACCGAACAAATTGCGGATACGGCCATTGCGTTGCCTCCGCTGAATTCCTACCTGGCCCGCGATCTCATTTCCCGCACCCGCATAGCGAAGCAGCTCGCCGGTTACCGGGGCCGCCCGGCGGCGGATGGCAAGGCCATCGAATCCGTTCTGCTGCGCATCGCACAGTTGCTTGCGGACATCCCCGAGGTGGCTGAACTCGACGTCAATCCGCTGCTCGCCGACGAGCACGGCGTTGTCGCGCTCGACGCACGCATGCGCATTGCCCCCGCAACGGAAAAAGGAAGCGGCCGCTTCGCCATCCGGCCTTATCCAGGCCATCTGGAAAAGCGGCTGGAGGTGGCGGGGCGGCACGTGCTGGTCAGGCCCATCCGCCCGGAAGACGAGGCCGACTTCAAGGCGTTCCTGTCCCGGGCGGCAGCCACGGATCCTTATTTCCACTACTTTCACCTGACGCGCGAGTTGCCGCATTCGCAACTCGCGCGATTCACCCAGATCGACTATGACCGCGAGATGGCGCTCGTCGCCATTTGCCAGGGTGAATTGGTGGCGGAAGTGCGGGCCGTGACCGATCCCGACAATCTGAGCGCGGAATCCTCCATCCTGGTGCGCCCCGACTGGGCGGAAACGGGGCTCGGTCGGATCCTGCTGTCCCGTCTCATTGCCTATTGCAGCAAACGCGGCACGAAACAGCTTTTCGGCGACACAGCGCCGGGGGACCGGCAAATGCTCGAGGTGAGAACAGCGCTTGGATTCCGCACACTGCCCGATGCCGGTGGGATGATCAGGATGGCGCTTGAACTCGGTGAGACCGTGGCGGACGAGCCCGGACCGGAAAGACCCACAGGGCACCGGCCTTCGGCCGCAACCGGTCAAAAAGGGCACCCCTAGCTTCGCACGGGTAATCGACCCTAAAAGAGCTAAGGAAGCTCTGAATTTCCGGTCTGTGGCGAGGTGATGAGCGGGACAGGTGTGCCGATGCGGTCAACTGATGTCATTTGTAGAAGTTGCGACCCGATCTGACAGGTACCCGTTTTGTGGTGATCGAATGTCAGATCAGTTCAAAGCTGTAATCTTCTGGTCGTAGATCTCCTTTCCTGCAAGCATAGTAGCCATCGGTGTTTTCCCGCAACACATCTTGCCCTGGTGAGTGCGCTCGATGTTGTAGTGGTTGATCCAGGCGTCCAGGTCGATCTGCAGCTCCGCGATCGAGGCG
>JANXPQ010000068.1 GCA_025357235.1 Betaproteobacteria bacterium | reverse complement strand
CAGTCGCTGACCACGATTTCCTGGCCCGCCTTGCCGGCAAGCTCCTCGAGACTGCCGAACACGACCCGCGCCATCGTTTTCCCCTTTTAAGGCGTGAGCCCCGCAATTTACCGGAATCACCGCGCGCGCGCATTGCGCGTGGCGATTTGAGCCGCGACAATGGGCAGACAGCGATTCAGGATGGAGACAATAAATGCAGATCGGCATGGTGGGCTTGGGGCGCATGGGTGCGAACATGGCGCGGCGCATGGCACGCAAGGGCGCGCGGGTTGCCGCCTTCGATTCGAACCCCGCGGCGCGTAGCGCAATCGCGCAGGAGAGCGGCATTACGGCACACGCGGAACTCACCGCGCTGGTAGCGGCCCTGCCGGCACCGCGCGTAGTATGGGTCATGCTGCCATCGGGCGAGACTACCGAGCAGGCACTTCAGACATTGGCAAAATTGCTCGCCAAAGGCGATGTGCTCATCGACGGCGGCAACGCCAATTACAAAGATTCACGGCGACGTGCCGAATGGCTCAACGAGCGCGGTCTCGGCTTCGTCGATGCGGGCGTATCCGGCGGTGTGTGGGGGCTGGAAAACGGATACGCGTTGATGCTGGGGGGGGCAAAGGACGTCGTCGTCAACGTCGAACCGTTCGCAAAATTACTCGCCCCGGCGCCGGATAGAGGCTGGATTCACTGCGGGCCGGCGGGCTCCGGGCACTACGTCAAGATGATCCACAACGGCATCGAATACGGGATGATGCAGGCCTATGCCGAAGGCCTGTCGATGATGAAAGCGAAATCGGAGTTCGACCTCGACCTGGCGGCGATCACCGAGATGTGGCGCCACGGCAGCGTCGTGCGCTCCTGGCTGCTCGATCTGACCGCGGAATTCCTGAAGAACGGGCAGACGCTGGAATCGATCAGCCCGGTCGTCGCCGATTCGGGCGAAGGCCGCTGGACGGCCATAGAAGCGATCGAACTGGGCGTGCCGGCACCCGTGATGAGCCTCGCGCTGATGGCCCGCTTCGCCAGCCAGGGGCGGGACGACTACGGTTCGAAATTGCTGGCGATGATGCGCGCCGGATTCGGCGGCCACGCAGTACAACCGACCAAGCCGAAATGATTGTCGTCCTGATGGGCGTGTCCGGTGTCGGCAAAACCACCGTCGGCCGGATTCTGTCCGGAAAGCTGGGCTGGCCGCTGTTCGATGCCGACGAATTCCATTCCGCGCTCAGCATCGAAAAAATGCGCAACGGCATTCCCCTGGAGGACGCCGACCGCTGGCCTTGGCTGGACCGGATGAACGCGATGCTTAGAGAACGGGAGGGACGCGGCGAAAGCGTGCTGCTCGCCTGCTCGGCTCTCAAGCAGGTGTACCGCGACCGGCTTTCGAAGGGCACCGCGGACTTGCGCTGGATTTATCTCAAAGGCGCATTCGAACTCATCCGCGAACGCCTCGAAGCGCGCAAAGGCCATTACATGAAAGCCGGCCTGCTCGAATCCCAGTTCGCCGCACTCGAGGAGCCCGGGGACGCGCTCAACATTGACGTCGACGATACCCCTCATGCGATCGCGGATTCGATCTTGCGCCGGCTGAAGGAATCACCCACACACAAAACGGGTGCAGGGAAGTGAGAAGGAAAATTATTGCGGCGCAACTGCAACGGTTGCGAGCTCGACATCGGCCGCGCGCTCGACGCGGACGTCGTCATCCTCTGCTGGGTGCAGAAGGTCAGCAATCTCATCCTCAACATCAACATCGAAGTGAAGGATGTCGCGTCCGGAAATACGCTGTATACGAAGTCGGTGGACCTGCGCAGCAATTCGGATAATTCCTGGCTGCGCGGCATCCGTTACATGGTCGACAGCATCGCCGAGAAGCAACAGTACCTGCGCTAGGTTTTGAACCTCGCGGCCACCGCGGCACTCTCGCGCACCAGCAGGAACTGATCGGAAGTGACGGCGACGAATTGTGCGCCATGCTCGATCCAGCGCTTCGCGTCGGCTTCGTTGAAGGCCAGGATGCCCGGCACCTTGCCGGTCTTTTTGATGCGGGTCAGCGCATCGGCCATCGCCGTCTGCACTTCCGGGTGCCCCGGATTGCCGAGATGCCCGAAATCCGCCGCCAGATCCTGCGGGCCGATGAATATGCCGTCGATGCCGTCGATCGTCGCCATCTTTTCTATTTCCGCGACGGCCGCGCGCGTTTCGACCTGGACCATCAGGCAGATTTCATTGTTGGCATGCTCGAAATAATCTTTGACGCGCCCGAAGCGATTGGCTCGCGAATTTGCCGACACGCCGCGAATGCCTTTCGGTGGATAGCGCACCGCTGCTACGGCGCGCTTCGCTTCTTCCGCGCTCTGCACATAAGGTAACAACAGCGATTGCACGCCGACATCGAGCAGGCGCTTGATCAACACGGTGTCGTTCCAGTAAGCGCGCACCAGTGCCGACACCGGGTAAGGTGCTATTGCGTGCAACTGATGGTGCACGTTCTGCAGATCGGCCGGCGCATGTTCGGTATCCACCAGCACCCAGTCGAATCCGGCGGATGCACAGATCTCCGCCGAGACGTGGCTTGCCAGGCTGAGCCAGCAACCGGTCTGCGTGCGGCCCGCTTTCAGTGCGCGCTTGAGTTGATTGAGCGGCATGTCCATTTTTTGCTCCCGATATTATTTTGTCGACGTGCGATTGTACCTGCTCTTTGACAGCGGGCATGCCGCGGCCGACAATGCGCGCTCGCGGAGAAACTTCAATGAATGCACTGAATTTGGAAGGCGTATTTCCTATCCTGGCCACGCCGTTCGACGACAACGAAAACCTCGACCTGGCATCCTTCGACCGGCTGGTGCGCTTCATGGGCGGGCTGGACGTCGACGGCATCACCATTCTCGGCGTTCTCGGCGAGGCCAATCGCCTGCTCGACAGCGAGCGCGAAACCCTGATCCGCACTGCCGTCGCTGCAGCCGGATCCATGCCGGTCATCGTCGGCACCAGCCACAGCGGCTCGCGCGCTGCCCGGGAATTGTCACAGATGGCGGAGCAACTCGGCGCGAAAGCCGTCATGGTTACGCCTCATGCCGAAGCAGTGCCGAACGACGATCGCATCGTCGAATACTACAAAACGATTGCCGGGGGCGTGACCATCCCGATCGTGGCACAGGATCATCCGGCGTCGACCCAGGTGCATATGACTACCGCGCTGCTATTGAGGATCATCCGCGAAGTGCCGCAGGTCGCGAGCATCAAGGAAGAAGCCGTGCCCACCGCCCCCAAGATACGCGCGCTCGCAGCCGGCTTGAAGGAGCGCAAAGTGCCGGTGCTGACCGGCCTCGGTGCCTTGTACGGATTGTTCGACCTCGAAGCCGGGTCGAGCGGATTCAATACCGGCTTTGCATTCCCCGAAGCGCTGATCGCAATGGTGCGCGCGGCGCGCGCTGCGGACTGGAAGAAAGTCCGCGAAATCTACACGCGCTTCCTGCCGCTGATCGTGTTCGAACAGCAGCCGGGCGTGGCAATACGCAAGGAAATTCTGAAACTGCGCGGCGCCATCGGCTCCGGCACGGTCCGCCATCCCGGCGCGGCATTGCAACCCGCCACCAGCAATCAGTTGCGCAAACTGCTCGAGTCGCTGTTTCCCGGACAGGATCTGTCGCGGCCAGTCGTCGTCTAGGGCGCCGAGCTCTCGAACGCTCGGTCGTTGGAATCGACTACTTTCGCGCGCAGCACCCCCGTTTTGCCCGGCCGCAGCGTAAAACGGAAAGCCGGATTCTCGCTGATCGAGAAATCCACGTCCGCCGCGAAAACCAGTTCATCGCCTCTCGTCACCCGCACATTGCGCACGTAGTAAGGCGGGTCGTACAAATGCGTCAACTGGTCCATCGCCAGTCCGGAATTGTTCGGGTGACGGATCATCAGTTGCACCGACACCGGCGCCGACGGATCGGCGGGTGGATCGATGCGCCACTTCATCTGCCCCATACCCGCCAAACGCTCGGCCAGCGACTTGCCCGCAGGGGCCGAGCAACCGCCGGCCGCTTTGATGAAGCGTTGCGCAATCAGCAACGTTCCATCCGCCCGCTCGGCAATCACACGCACCCATGTGTACTCCTCTATCCGCACCCGCGTTTCCAGGTCGGGACCGCCGCTGCCCTCGCCGAATTCGAATATTCCCGCAATGGGCGACGGGTTGCGATCGATGACTACATAGAGTTTTTTCGTTGGCGCGTCATTCGGCGCAGGCCTGACGCGGATCGCCAGCGGAACCACTGCCGCATCCGCGGCACGCGCAGGCATCTCCAATACTATCCTTCCGGTGGCGGCGTCATCCGTAATCGCGCGATCGCCGAACAGGTCGGCGCGCACCTTGCGCCAGATTTCGGTATCCGGACTTGCACTGTCGTCCGCCGCTGCGGCGCTCAGCGCAATCAGCAACAAATACAGTATCGACAGGACTCGGCTCATGCGATTCTTCGATTTTCAGCGCAGAAAACAGGCGCGCCCGGCTTCGACAACTGATGCACGGTAACGCCGCGCCGCTTTCTGGGCTTCCTCGTTGTCGCGCATCGTGGAACCGCGCTCGCCGGCGATCGTGACCGCTTTCGCCATGGTCTGGGCCTCGACGTAATCGTCGTACTTGTACTGCTCGGCAAGACGGTCGATGGTACAAGAGCACTTGTTCAACAACTCGAATTGCCCGCCAGTGTGATCGCGCATGCACTCCAGCACGAACTCGACCCGATCAGCGGTCGGAAAGTCGTTCGCCTGGCACAGCGGCGCAAAACCGGCCATCGTCAGGGCAAAGGCAATCTGAATTCTCTTCATTGCAGCACCTCCGGGAACTCGTCCGCAATCCGGCTCGACAGCGCAGCGCTGAGCGCTACCAGTCTGCCATACGCCTGCCGCGCGAGATCCATCTCTCGTGCCTGCATGCAAGCTCGCACCAATCTACTCCATGCCAGTGCATGCTGTGGATCGCGCGCGACCGCTTCGCGGTATTCGCTGACCGCCAGCGCCGTCTGGCCGCGGCGGCTGTCGAGCTCGCCGGACAGGAAGGCCGGCTCCGCGCTTGATGGTTCGTCGAAATGCCACTGCGACAGCAGGGCCTGCAATTCGCCCCAGTGCTCCCCGCTCATCAGCAGATTGGCGCGCATGAAATAAGGCAACCGGTCGGGCGCCCGATTCCAGAACGGTTCGCCTGAAATCTCCGAATCCATCGTTTCGCCCGCCTTGCCGCCCGGCCCGTTTGCAATCCACTCGACCGGGGCGGAAAAATACTGCGCCCCCGCGCCGCGCATGCGAAACATGAGAATACCAACCAGATGCTTGCCGGCATCGAACAGGCCGCCGCCGCTTGCCCCCGAGGTAAAGGCGGCGCTGCCCTGGACGACGACGCCTTCGTCATACCGATGCAGCCGATCGACGGTTCCGTGGGCGTAGTGAACACCGGCACCGGCACTGAAGCCGATCGCACCGATATCCTCACCAATCGCAAGCTGTGAAGTCGGCCGCAGCACCGCCGGCGGCGCTTCGAGCAACGGCACCTGCAGGATGCAGACATCGTGCTCTGCAGATGTGGCATGCGCCACCGCGGTGTGCCGAACCCCTGC
>JANXPQ010000028.1 GCA_025357235.1 Betaproteobacteria bacterium | reverse complement strand
AAGAGTCTAGCGAATGGGCCCACATGACCGCTCGCGTTTTCGATTGCGTTACAGATCAGGCACGCGCGCTTCGCAAGCGCAATCTCATTGCTGATTTCAATTCAGGTGCAGCGAAAGGAACGTATTGGGGTATTACTACCAATATCAACGACTATCACCTATCGAACGCCATGACCAAGGACAACGAGATTACGAGCGCCCTGAAGGAGATGCGAACTCGACTGAACAAGTTCAATGACCAGGAACAAGGACGGTTAATAAACTGGGGATACGCATTGGCTGATGCAGCGATGCGACGGCACATGCTCGATGGCGGCGAACCGGGGATCTGGCCCGATCCGAAGTATCCGCTTTAAAGGAAAATGCAAACAAGTGAGGGATACATAAAGCAAACGATGGCAGGCAGACGGGGGGGGGTAGAAATGGGGCGCAATCTTGTTCTCTGCTTTGACGGAACGAAAAATCAGTACGCCGCGACCAACACCAATGTCGTAAAAATCTACGCGATGCTGGATCGGGAAGGAAACGATCAACTCTCGTATTACCAGCCCGGTATCGGCACTTTTGCGCCGCCGGGCGTATGGGGAAAACTCAAGCGCTGGTGGGTCACGCGACTCGATTTGGCCATTGCGTGGCTATTAGAGGATCACGTTACGGATGGCTATCGCTTCCTCATGCGCTACTACCAAGAAGGCGATCGGATCTTCATCTTTGGTTTTAGTCGCGGAGCGTACACGGCACGTGCCGTCGCTGGCATGCTCTACAAAGTAGGATTGCTTACCCAGGGTAATGAAGAATTATTGCCGTTCGCGTGGGACGTTTTTAAAAATATCAAGAACGAAGAACTCTCGGAAGGCTTCAGACATACTTTTTCGCGCAAAGTGTTCGTGCACTTCCTGGGCTTGTGGGACACCGTGAGTTCTGTCGGATGGGCGTGGAATCCCGAACATCTGCCGTACACCGCAAACAACCCTAACGCCGAGGTGGTGCGACATGCCGTCTCCCTCGATGAGCGCCGGACTAATTTTGTCCAGAATCTCTGGGGAAAAAATTCGCCTACGGACATGCAGCAAGTCTGGTTTGCGGGTGTGCATTGCGATGTCGGAGGAGGGTATGCCGAGCGCGAGGCGGGGCTATCCAAACTCGCCCTCAAGTGGATGGTGGCACAAGCCGAAATCTTTGGATTGCGATTCAATCCAAAAGCCAAGGAAATCATCCTTCCCGAGCAGGATACGCCTGTCTACGCCACGCCCAACGCGATAGCCACCCAGCACGAATCCCTGCAGGGCTGGTGGTGGATCATCGAATTCATTCCGAAATCGATTCGGGATCCGGCGGCAGCGTTCGCGACGCGCTGGATCATTCCAGGAGGGCGACACCGATATGTCACAGAGGGCGCCCATATTCACGCGTCGGTGTTCGAACGAAAGGCGAAACTGTCGTCTTACGACCCACCGAATCTGCCAAAACAGTCCGTGCGAGTAGGTTGATTGCCTCAGTCCCGCCGCTCTCTTGCTAAAAGCACTCGAGGAGTAATTCATGAAAATCGAAACTCTCGCTGTCCAGTTCAAGATCGTGCTACGTGCGGCAATAGTTATTCTCGGTCTGTCGATTCTGGGGAGTGTTCCTGACGGGATCGGGCATGCCCGCGCGGCGGGCGATGCTCCAGTACCGCTGTTAGAAAAAGGACACCCGGTCGACTGGTGGTTTGTCTTCAAGTTCAACTCCAAAGCGTTTCCGGGATGTGGGAAGAATGAGCAAAGAGAGTGTCCCTTCGGTGGCGAAGTCCAGAATTACACTTTTGGCCAGCAGTTCGTTTATGCGAGCAGTGAATCCCCGCATCTTCAAAAAGGGGGCGGCTGCGTCGGCGAGACCACAACCGATCCTTTGGGAGCCACGTTCGACGAGGTCTACAACAACGCCTACTACTACGTCATCTGGAATGATCAATTTTATGATGATCCTCCGATTACGGGATGCACCCAATCCTGCGGTTCTCCGTGGGGTCACTCAAAAGGTCTGGTCGCATGGAATGAGCAGGGAGACGGGCTGGCATTGCAGGTAACAACGCCGTCTTGGCCTGCGGCTGGAAGCGCGAACTTCCCGCGCAAAACGGACGGCAATACGCTAGGTTGCGTAAAGGATGACGACGTCAAAGTCAGTCAGCATTTTTTTTCCTTTCGGCTAACAAAAGAGGATCTGATAACGGTACTTGAGGCAATCAAAAACGCGAGCGTGGTGACGGATCCCACAAATAGTCAGATTGTGAACAACGGAGGACCGGTCGACATTCAAAGTCTGGTGGCAAGCCTCGGGACAAAGTCCCACAACAATGCCCTCACAAAAAACGGACTGTCGACCGGCGTGGGCATCATTTCCAAGCCTTCCGCTCTCCATGTGCCGCCCTGGCAGATGGTGTCCGCCGTGCTGGACGGCGTGGCTTTGAGAGCCGCTACCTGGTGGGCAAGCCCGCAAATCTACTCGACCAATGCCAACACAAAGATTAAATGCTGGGACGATAGTCTAGGCAAGGCCGGGGACGTCGAAATTGCTACAACAGGGCAATGGGACGGCCAAGACTTTGGTCTCAAGGGCGGACCGGGACCGGATTTCAACCATGCCAAGATCGGTGTGTCGACTTCTCCAGATAGCCATTACTCCATTTTTGGTGACATGAACCAGCAGGGCACGTTATCGGGGAGCAACTGCGCCAGCAGTCAAAATGGCAGGGGCGGGCTGTTCTACGTGCTGGACAATGAAGAGCTATTTAACGATTTGACCAACCTGATTAAAGGTGAGTCTGCGCCGACCAAAGCCCCATAGAACTAACCCGCGAGGCATGGGACTTTGGAACAATTGCGAGACGACGGTATGGGTGCGCAGTACCCACTCGATGAAGCAGCGGCCTAAGCTGGAGTCTGATCACAGAGAAAGGGATCGGACAGATGAATAAGCGCTATAGAGCGCGAGCAAGTCAAGCAGGGGATGGACTTGCAAGCCCTTGTTTTCGTTCCGCCCGCGCGCTATCTGAAAACTTACCGTTTGTAAAATACGGGGTCGTGATGCGCCTCGACGCTGATAACTTCAAGGTAGTCCATCATCAGGGTGCTCCATAATGCGGCCACGCTTCGAAAGCCTGCGAATCGTCTGTGATACCGTGCTAGTCTGATTGGACTACTCTAGTCAGAGTCGCACTGAACATGATTGGCAATTTTTATTGTCTCTCATACTCCTTGGGGGGGTACGTGTTCGTTTCACATCCCATGAAGATGTGGTTTCCCGTCGCGTGTATTTTGCTTTTTGGCGCAACGGCGGTAGATTGCGCAGAACAAGAAACAACCGCGCCATACGTTAACGTCGAGACCAACTACTTTGCGAATGTCGGCGAGACGTTTCTCGTATACGTGTCCCTTGTTCCTGCTTCGCAAAGCAAAGCAAAGATCACGATGGATCCAACATGGGGCACCACATTCTCTCGATCTACATTTGTACTTGGGCCTGGAGAGCGGAAAATCATCAGGGCCGCCATCAAAAAAAGCGTTTCAGGAATCTCTTGGATACACGCATCGTCGCTGTCTCCTGGATACGCCGATGGGTGGACTGCAGTCGTGGTGGACTTCGACGGACGTTTGAAACTAAGCTCCACTTCCGCGCTTTCCTACGAATCAGCGAACACCCTCACCGTTTCGCTGGTTGATAGAGTTGGTAAGCCTCTTCGGTTACCAGGCGAGTTGGAGCTGCGTTTGGCGTCGGCGGATGGACGGCTCAGCTTCGAGAATTCCCGCTTGGGCAACACAATCAGTCTCAAGCTGCCTGCCGGCTCACAAACGAGCCCCCAATTCCAAATCCGGTCGACATCAATAACAGGAGGGAGCATTCACCTTGCCGGAACTCTGATGATCGCTGGAGAGGCCCAGGTATTGGCACAAGAAGACTTTCTGCTTAACGCTGATCCCGCATGGTGGCTTCCAGTCTTGTTGGCCGTCATGGGGGGGTTGCTGCATGGATGTTACAAAGCTCTAAGACTGGAAGATGATATGCGCAAGAGACAGCTCGTTTCCAAGTCCTTCGGAATTTTGGTTGGCAGCGCGCTAGCTGGGTTGATAGGGTATTTTTTCGCCCATCTTGATCTTCTAGGATTTAAGCTGGATCCGAATGTCCTTCGTTCCTACCCGCTGATAGGGTTTCTTTTCTCATATTTCGGGTTTGAGGTGCTGCTTCCCAAGAGAGGGTCAAGGCAGCGAGGTGCTTCCGATCAGGATGCTCCGGGAGCCCATCCCAAAGGATGAAAGTGGATTTGCCTGCGTTCGGCATACCGAAGATTTGGCAACTGGGTGTTGATTTTCGCGGCGCTTCGACCCACCTTTCTGTTTTCTGTTGACCCATGCTGAAGTCGCGAAGTTCGCGGCAAATCAAGCGCGCACGGTGAGCGGCGTGGATCAGTGCCGGTTGAAAAAGTGGGTCAACTCGACGCGA
>JANXPQ010000019.1 GCA_025357235.1 Betaproteobacteria bacterium | reverse complement strand
CATGATTTCCGTGCCGCGAATCTATGAACGCGTGTATGGGAGTATCAAGACCCGGCTTGCAGAAGGGCCGGCATTTCGCAGGAAGCTCTTCGAGTTCGCAGTCGCAGTCGGCTGGGCGAGATTCGAACATCAGCAGGGCAGGGCACCGTGGAAACCTTCTTTCCTGTTGTGGCCGATCCTCGATCGCCTGGTTGCCGGCAAAGTGATGGCGCGCCTCGGCGGACGATTGCGCGCGGCCGTGAGCGGCGGCGCGGCATTGGCCCCGGAAGTTGCCAAGCTGTTCGTAGGGCTCGGATTGCCCATCCTGCAAGGCTATGGATTGACCGAAACCAGCCCGGTGGTCAGTACCAACCAGCTGGATGACAACATTCCGGCAAGCATCGGCAAGCCGATTCCCGGCGTGCAGGTCAAACTGGGCGACAGGGATGCGCTGCTCGTCAAAGGCCCCAACGTCATGCTCGGTTACTGGAATCTTCCGGACGCAACCAAGGCCATGTTCACTGAGGACGGTTGGCTCAATACCGGCGACACGGTGCGCTTCGACGAGACCGGCCATCTCTATATCACCGGACGCCTGAAGGAAATCATCGTGATGTCCAATGGCGAGAAGATTCCGCCGGTGGACATGGAGACTGCCATCCTGCAAGACCACCTGTTCGAGCAAGTCCTGGTACTGGGCGAGGGCAGGCCTTATCTGACTGCGTTCGTCGTGATCAATCAGGATCAGTGGACGAAACTGGCGGCACAGAACGGGATGTCTCCAGCCGTGAACGGCATCATGGGCAGCGAACCGGCGCGAAAGCTTGTGCTGGATCGGGTGCAACGGCAGATCAAGTCGTTTCCCGGCTATGCGCAAATTCATCGTGTGGCGGTGCTAGCGGAACCGTGGACTATCGAGAACGGCCTGCTGACGCCCACCATGAAATTGAAGCGAGCGAAAGTCGTTGAATCGCACAAAGAGGAGTTCGAAGCGCTTTATGCCGGGCACTGACCGCAAACCGTTGCTGGAAGAAATGCCGCTGCTGCCGACGGGGCGCGAGCCGACGCTGCGCGTCGTGCCGATGCCTTCGGATGCCAATTACACGGGCGACATTTTCGGCGGCTGGATCATGTCGCAGGTCGACATCGCCGGCAGCATTCCCGCCATCGAACTGGCGAACGGCCGGGTGGCGACGGTCGCCGTCAACTCCTTCGTGTTCAAGCAACCGGTCATGATCGGCGATGTGGTGAGCTTCTATGCCAAGGTCGTGCGCGTAGGCCGGACCTCGATCACCGTGGATGTCGAGGTTTATGCGCGGCGCCGCGCAATGCACGAGGTGGTCAAGGTAACGGAAGCAACATTGACCTATGTGGCGGTGGACGACGAACGGCGTCCGCGACCGGTCAGTCAGGAATAGAAATGGTTTCGGGTGGCAAGGTGTATTCGGTGGATGTGTTCTCAACGAGGAGGGGAAAATGCAGAAAGAATTTCAAAGGAGTTTGATGGCGCTGGCAGTTGCCTCGACGTTGGGCGGCGCATCGACATTGGCATCGGCAGCGGGGTTCGCGCTGATCGAGCAGAGCGCCAGTGGCATGGGCAACGCGTTCGCGGGCGCCGCAGCAACGGCCGAGGATGCAAGCACGGTGTTCTTCAATCCGGCGGGCATGGCCTTGCTTCCAGATAGGGAAGTCGCCGTGGCGGCACACTACGTCGTTCCTTCGTTCAATTTTTCCGACACTGGATCTACCGGCGCGTTGCTGCAGACCAAGGGGGGGAACGGAGGGGACGCGGGAACCGCTGCCGTCGTTCCCAACGCCTACTTTTCCATGGCCATTACGCCTCAGATTTGGATGGGTTTGGGCATCAATACGCCGTTCGGGTTGAAGACCGAATACGACCCGAGCTGGGTGGGACGATTTCAGACCATCAAATCCGAAATCAAAACTGTCAATATCAACCCGTCTGTTGCGTACAAGGTTTCCGAATCCCTGTCCCTGGGCGCAGGCCTGAACTATCAGAAGATTGACGGTGAATTGACATCCGCCGTCAACTACAGCGCAGCGGCATTTTCGGCCGGCGGCGCAGGCCTGCTCGGGGCAATCGGCGGGCCAAATGTGGAAGGTGTTACGACCGTCAAAGGCAATGATACCGGCTGGGGATACAACGTTGGTGCGCTGATCAAGTTCAACGAATCGACCCGAATGGGATTGGCCTATCGTTCCGCCATCAGTTACGAACTGGATGGGACAGTCACCTTCTCCAACAGACCGGCGCTGCTTGGGGCGGCGATTCCGGATGGGCCGGTTACGTTGAAAATAAAGATGCCTGATTCCGCGTCGGCGAGCGTTGTCAGCAGGCTGAACGATAAATGGGAGGTTCTGGGCGACATCACTTGGACCGGATGGAGTTCGTTTGAAAAGCTCGAAGTCATTCGCAGCACGGGCGCCACTTTGTTGTCGGTCAACGAACAATGGCGCGACACCTATCGATTGTCGGTCGGGGCGAATTATCGTATGAACGAGCAATGGACGCTGCGCGGCGGGGTGGCGTACGACCAATCCCCGGTCAGGGACGAACATCGTACGGCGCGCATACCCGACAACGATCGCCAGTGGATCGCTGTGGGAGCGAAGTACCTGCTCAATGCATCGAGTTGGGTGGATGCCGGTTATGCACATCTGTTTATAAAGGATGCCACGATCAACGATATCGAGGCGGCCGCCGGAAAGGGAAATCTGGTCGGAAGTTACAGCGGCAGCGTCGATATCTTCAGCATTCAATACACGATCAGCTTCTGAAATATCACGCGGCGGCGGGCGAGCATCCACCGCCGCTTCGAATTTCTACGGCGTGGCAATGACCACGCTGCTGCATTATTCAAGGAACCGACATGGCAATCCCATCCCGATTCATCGTTCGCAAAGTCGCCGTCCTCGGCGCCGGCGTAATGGGTGCGCAGATCGCGGCCCATCTGGTCAATGCCGGCGTCGAGGCGATCCTGTTCGAGTTGCCGGCGAAAGAGGGCAATCCGAACGACAACGTGCGCAAGGCCATCGACGGACTGAAGAAGCTCGAGCCCAGTCCACTGTCAGTGGCCTCCCGCGCGGACACCATCCGGGCGGCGAATTACGATCGGGATCTGGAATTGCTGAGGGAGTGCGACGTCGTCATCGAGGCGATTTCCGAGCGCATGGACTGGAAGAAGGCGTTGTACGAAAAAGTCGCGCCGCATCTCGGTGAAAACACCATATTCGCCAGCAACACCTCCGGCCTGTCGATCAATTCGCTGTCCGAAGCGATGCCGGCACATGCACGTGCACGATTCTGCGGCGTGCATTTCTTCAATCCACCGCGCTACATGCATCTGGTCGAGCTGATTCCCGGCGGTGCTACCGAGCCGGCGATCCTCGACCAACTCGAGGAATTTCTGGTCACGACGCTCGGCAAGGGCGTCATCCGCGCCAAGGACACGCCCAATTTCATTGCCAACCGGGTCGGCGTTTTTTCGATCCTGGCGGCCTTCCATCACACGCAGAAGTTCGGCCTGGGATTCGACGAAGTCGACGCGCTGACCGGCTCGCTGATTGGCCGGCCGAAGAGCGCCACGTATCGCACTGCCGACGTGGTCGGCCTGGATACGCTCGCGCACGTCGTCAACACCATGAAGGAAACGTTGCTGGACGACCCGTGGCACAAGTACTACGACGCGCCGGACTGGTTCATGCAACTCATCGAGCAGAAGGCGCTGGGACAAAAGTCGGGGCGTGGCGTCTATCGCAAACAAGGCAAGGAAATCCAGGTCCTCGACCTGCAGAAGAAGGACTATCGGCCTTCCGTCGGCGAGGCCGACGAGTCGGTCGTCGCCATCCTGAAGAACAAGAACGTCACTGAGCGTATCGCTCAACTGCGTGCCAGCCCGCATCCGCAGGCGCAATTCATGTGGGCGGCTTTCCGCGACATGCTGCACTACTGCGCCGTTCATCTCGAAGAGATTGCCGACAATGCGCGGGACCTGGACTTTGCCATCCGCTGGGGATTCGGCTGGAATCAGGGCCCGTTCGAGATCTGGCAGGCGGCGGGCTGGCAACAGATGGCGAAATGGATCGCGGACGACATCGCAGCCGGCAAGACCATGGCCGCCGTGCCTTTGCCGGCATGGGTAACCGAGCCTGGACGCGACGGCGTGCACAAGGCAGATGGTTCCTGGAGCGTGGCCGAGCGCAGCTACAAGCCACGGTCGACGCTGCCGGTCTACCGCCGCCAGCCGTTTCCCGACAGACTCATCAGCGAGACGGCAGTGTATGGGACCACCGTGTTCGAAACCGACGCGGTACGCATGTGGAGTACCGGCGACGATATCGGCATCATCAGTTTCAAGACGAAGATGCATGCCATCGGCGAAGACGTGCTCGACGGGGTCATGCAGGCCATCGACGAGTCCGAACGCCGATTCAAGGGACTGATCGTCTGGCAGACCGAGCCGCCGTTTTCGGTTGGTGCCAATTTGTCCGGTGGAGGCAGTCGCAAGAGCGAGCAGAAGCCGACTGCATTCGCGTCGATGATGAAAAAATTCAAGCGCGAAACGGAGTCTGCCATTCTCAAGGCGGCTTTCAAACTCAACGTGGCCGACTCGCTGATGGCCGGCCGCCTGGAGAAAGTGGAGCAGGTGGTCGAACAGTTCCAGGCCACTTCGCAGGCGCTGCGCTATTCCATGGTTCCGACCGTTGCGGCGGTCGACGGCATGGCGCTGGGCGGTGGCTGCGAATTCACCATGCATTGCGATCGCGCAGTTGCTTCGCTGGAGAGTTATATCGGACTGGTTGAGGCCGGAGTCGGTCTGCTGCCCGCCGGAGGAGGGTGCAAGGAATTCGCGATGCGGGCCGCGGCCGATGCCAAAGGTG
>JANXPQ010000012.1 GCA_025357235.1 Betaproteobacteria bacterium | reverse complement strand
GTCGCGATCGCGCGCGAACAGCGGATCCCAATCCGAGCCCCACATAACCTTGACGACGTTCCAGCCCGCGCCGGCGAACAGGCCCTCGAGTTCCTGCACGATCGAGCCGTTGCCGCGCACCGGGCCGTCGAGCCGCTGCAGATTGCAGTTGACGACGAAGATCAGATTGTCGAGGCCTTCGCGTGCCGCCATCGACAGCCCGGCGATGGATTCGGGCTCGTCCATCTCGCCGTCCCCGACGAAGCACCACACCTTGCGCGCCTTGGTTTCAAGAATGTTGCGGTCTTCGAGGTAGCGCATGAAGCGCGCCTGGTAGATCGAAGTGATCGAGCCCAGGCCCATCGAACCCGTGGGGAATTGCCAAAACTCGGGCATCAGCCACGGATGGCAATACGACGACAATCCTTTGCCGCCGGTTTCGCGGCGATAGTTGTCGAGATTCTCTTCGCTCAACCGGCCTTCCATGTAGGCGCGGGCATAGACGCCGGGTGCGGAATGCGGCTGGAAATAAATGGCGTCGCCGTCCTGGCCGGCACGGAAGAAATGGTTGTAGCCGACTTCGAACAGGTCCGCGGACGAGGCGTAAGTGGCGATGTGGCCGCCGAGTTCGGAATTCGCGCGATTGGCGCGCACCACCATCGCCAATGCATTCCAGCGCACCAGCGCGGAAATGCGCGCTTCGATTTCCGGATTGCCGGGAAACTGCGGCTGATCGGCGAGCGACACCGTATTTGCATAGGGCGTATTCAGCACCGGCGGCATCGGCACGCGCACCATGCGCGCGTGGTCCAGCAGCTTTCTCAGGAGAAACGTCGCGCGCTCCGCGCCTTCGTTCTCGACGATGGCGTCGAAGGCATCCAGCCATTCCTTGGTCTCGATCGGATCGAGATCCTGGGCGAGCACGCGCCAGAGGCCGGAAACGCTGATGTCGGAAAGGTCGGTCATTGCTCGAATCTCCTCACTGGGACGGTGGGCCAGCTCAATCGGCCGGTTGCCGTTTCAAGAAGGCAGAATGCTACCCTGATTCGAAAAGCACAGGGTTTCGTTTTGCGCATTGAAAATGCCTAAATAAGGTATAATTAACCGTATTTAACAATACAGACAGCATTAAATGCCGGAATTGCAGCTTGACTCGATAGACTGGAAGATCCTCGGCCTGCTCCAGGGCGACGCGCGCATGTCCAATGTCGAACTGGCCAGGGCGGTCGGGCTGTCGCCATCGCCGTGCCTGAATCGCGTGCGCGCGCTCGAAGAGGCCGGTTACATCAGCCGCTATGTCACGCTGCTCGACGCGCTACGCGTCGGCCTCAAGGTCAGCGTGTTCATCCAGGTCACGCTCGAACGCCAGATCGAATCCGCGCTGGAAAGATTCGAAAACGCCATCCGCGGCCGGCCCGAGGTCATGGAATGCTACCTGATGACCGGGGATGCAGATTATCTGATCCGTGTCGTCGTGGCGGACATCCAGGTACTCGAAGAATTCATTCTCAAGTTCCTGACGAAACTGCCCGGGGTGGGGAACATCAAGTCGAGCTTCGCGTTGAAGCAGGTCAAGTACCAGACTGCGTTGCCGTTGCCTGTGGCGGCGGTCGCGCGAAAACCGGGCGCTAAGGCGAAAGTAAAAAGGTGAAAGGGAAAAGACGAGGTGAAAGGTTAAAGGGTAAAGGTAAAAGTAAATTGTAGTAGTCGCGACTTGATCTCACATACAGTGCCCGATGTGGTCAAGAATTTTGTTCCATCAAAGGCAGGAACCGGCTACTTTGCGACATTCAAGAGCTGGAACTCAAGGCTGGAAAGCTGCCCTCTGGAGCACGATGACAAATGGTTGGGCCCCTGCGGATGGGGCGAACCAGCGCCGCACCCGAGCGCGCACCTGACGCTGAACCGCGGCGGCCTCGGAGAAATATGGACCTGCCCGTCTTCGCCCGCGGTGAACACCCCGTCGATCACGCAGCAAAAGTGGTGCGGGCGCTTGGGCACCGACAACACCATTGACGCACCGGCAGCGGCGGGAAGACCTGGTCCAAACAGATGCGCCACCACCGCAGCCATGTGCCGTGTGTTGCAGGAGGGACACAGCGCGCGGCGATTACCACACCGCAAGACTCGAAGGCGGGGATCAGCCTGGACTGACGACACCCGAGAAGATCCACAGCCCCCAGCCGATCAGCAAAATCCCAATAGAGCGGCTCAGCCAGGCGCCTGCTGGGATCAGTTTTTCCGCGGCCACGTAGAGCGCCAGTCCGACGATCCAGCGCAGCTCCATGACGCCGCCGTAAAACAGGAGTCCCATCAGTACCCAGCAACAACCCAGGCAATAGAGCCCATGGGACAGGCCCATGCGCAGCGCGCCACCGTATCCCTTGCGCCAGTTGCGTGCAAGGAACATCAGCGGCGTCTGACAGTGGCGCAGGCAGGCCTGTTTGAGTGGCGACAGTTGGTAGAGTCCGGCGGCGATCAGCAGTGCTGCGCCCAGCGCCGTGCTGGTCACCGCCATCATGCCGGTCAACGGCGCAAGTTCGTGAACGGAAATTTGCAGCGCCACGGCGGCGGCGCTAAAGCCGGTCCAGATGGCGGCATAGCCCGCGACGAACAGGGCGAGTGGCGCCGCTGCCGCGCCGTTCTGGGAAGACTTCCGGCTGACTGCTCCGTAGATGAGAATCGCGGGCGCGGCCGAGGGCAGCATCATCGCCAGCATCATGGTCCACCACATGATGAAGAGCAGCACGGCATAGGCCACGGTGCCCGGCGCAGGCGAATCAAGCGACATCAGCGCATCGCCTGTGTGAAATGTAGCCCAAAGGCCCAGCGCCGTCACGATGACAAGCGCAGCAAGCACTACGCGCCGCTCGTTCATCGCGGCGCGTTGCAACAGCGTATCGGGCAGCGCGGCGCCGCCCTGGCTCACCTGACGACGCCTTGCCCCGTCATGTGGAGCATCGCCATGTGCGCATGTTTGCCGGCTGTATTAAGGGCAATAGGGCCCGCGGATTTTATGGTTCCGCTGGCATATTCAGCCTCGGCATATTCAAAGCCCTGGCGCAGGGAAACCTTGGCGTGGTGCGGCTGGCCGGTAATGGGATTGCGGATCGCCTCGGTCTTGACCTCGACCACGCCGGGGACCCTGACATGGCCGTCGCATGACTTCATGTCGGCTTTGAAGTCGATCTTCTTGAACATCGGCGGGTGCACCGTGTCGCACATCGACACGAAGACCTGGAAAAAGGTGGCGCCCGGCTCGGTGTCCTGGCCCGACATGATCTTGAGGAGTGCCTCGCGCTGTTCAGGCGTGGCGCGCTCGTCGACGATGGGCTGGATTTCGCCATGGCCCATGTGGATCGGACCCGGCCAGGCGGCGGTCGCGGCCAGGCG
>JANXPQ010000284.1 GCA_025357235.1 Betaproteobacteria bacterium | reverse complement strand
CTCGCCCAGCGGGCGCCGCTGAGTCAGGCACGCGTCGCGCACGATCGTGCATGCGCAGCGGGATCGCCGGCTCGGAGCGGTAGGTGAGCGAGCGCAGCTCATAGGCGCTGGGGCCGACGAAGCCCCAGCGCTCGATGAGCGCGTCCCAGCGGGCGAGGAAGTCTCGCGCCGCAGGGTCATTCACCGCGCGCAGCCGATCCAGGAGGCCGTCGACACCTCCATCGAAGGCCGCGGTGAGGACGGCAGATGCCTGCACCATCCGCGACAGGTCCCACAGCTCGAAGGACTGCTGGGCGGAGTCGACATCGCCCAGGGCAGCGGTCACTTTCGGAGCCAGGCTCGTCGCACCCACCCCTTGGCAAACCTGCCCGATCACTCCGGTCAACACGTTTGCACCGGAAGAGTTCAGCACGTGCCGCATCCACTGGATGCGCAGCTCCTCGATGTGCAAACGGAAGTGGTCCAGCAGCTGGGCGTCGGACAGGGCGGCGAAATCCGGCCGCGCCGCGAGGAACGCATCGAGGCGCACCCGGTCGGCATCAGTCGGCGCCAGCGGATCGACCGTGAACAGGGAGGCCACCCACGCGCCCATCTGTGCAGCGCGATCCGCGTTCCGATCCCGAGGATCCGGCCGATACGGCGGCACGTCGGCGTAGTCCCCGAACGCCGAGCGGTCGATCGCCTCCATGCTCAAGCCCGGGATGCGCACCGCCAGCATGCGCAGGACCGACATGTTGATGTAGAGGTAGCCGCCGAAGCAGGCGAGGATTTCGGCCTCTCCCAGCGGCTTGAACTCGTCCGGGGTGAACAGGCCCATCTCGTAGTACCCTTCGCGCCATCCGCGCTCAAGGGCCCAGATGCCGAACGTGGTCCACGTGAGCGGCGACACCGGATCGCCGAACACCTCACCAATGTTGCCGCGGGTGAACACCGGAAACCGCGCGCTCGGCTCATCGTCGCACACCCACAGCTTGGCCATTGCTACTCCCGGTGCTACGGCAGCGCGCTCCACGCACGGAGCGCAGAAACGGACCCGGACCGCGTTCGACCCTCCCTTGCATTCTGCATCATTATTGACACCGCCGAGCCGATGATCTTGATGTGACGCAAGGACCTCGGCGCCAAAAACCGCGAGCCTTTGCCTATCGTCTCGACCGGTGTTCTCTATTGGCCTATTCTGTTGAAGAACTCCATTTCCGAAGCTACTCAAAAAATTCCAGACCAGCAGAGGCGTCGCTCCTTCTCGGATGTGGGGGGGACGTGCGATCCTTTGTTGCGCGCGACCAAGAGCTTTCTAACAAACGCTCTGACGATTCGTCGAGTGAATTGTCGATTGCAATGCACCGTCGCAAGAATTCGGGGTGAATGCAATTTGGAGTTTTTCAACAGAATCGACCCACAGCGGACTGTCATAAATGCAAATAGTAGCCATTCGAGGAAGCGTGCTCCGATGAATGCGTCGGCGTTCGAATTTGCAGCAAAAAGTGTGCGTCGACCACGTGCTGATCAACCGCTCGGGCGCGGTTCAGGAAATCCGGCTTCGCGCCAAGCTCGCGCGCGACGGCATCGTCAAAGTGCTCAGAGCCCGGATCCACGCACAACCCATGGCGAGGTAAGGCTTGCAACGCGATCTATGGAATCTGAGGCGCATCAAACGCGCTTAATATCCACGAGTGCCGATGCATCTCCATTTCCGGCCGTCGGCGTAGCGTCGAAATCAATGTCGGGTAGCCAGGGCCGTCTATGGATGGGAGCTGGCATCTTTCGGGTCGGTGCCAGCCATGTACTCCTGAAGGTTGGTAACGGTATCACCGTCGCTGTCGAGAGCAGCATCCGCAACAGTCGGGTTCAGCCCATATGCGACTTCCCAACTGTTGTGCATGCCGTCGTGGTCGTCGTCGCCAAGATCGGCGCCAATCGGCCCAGAGAGGTCAGCCCATTTCAACGTCGCGGTATTGTCAACAACGCTATCACCATTCAGATCCAACTCCAATCTTACCAATCTTACCAATGTGGCAGGACTTACCAATGTGGCAGGAAGTCCCGTAGCCCGGATGCTGCGATTTCCCGACCCGGTGAGCAAGATCTGACCGCCACTCGGAAAGGGCTGATTCACGGTGTCGAATCCAAGCAGTGTGGGCGTTGTGACGTCGACGTATCCCAGAACTGAATCGAAAACTTGCCCACTAATTGTCGCGGTGAACGATGTCGGGGTAAGGATTGAAGGAGAATACATGCCGACGAGGACGAGATTTGCGGTCTTTGTCATCAAACCCGTGCTGTTATCTAGTTGCACGATGTCAGACGTGAGCGTCCCGGTGTTGGTTAGGAGGTTGACCTGATTGTGCAGGGACCCACCCACATCGAGACTCAGACCGGTTGCGCGCAGCGTCAGTCTTGCAAAACTGATCGTGGCGTCCGTTATGACAAAAGAACCCAAATCGAACGCATCAATGCGCATCGTCGCCCGACCGTTCAACGTGACTCCAGTGTTGAGGCAATTGCTGAAGATGACTGTCACAGTCCCAGTTCCAGTGACGTTATCGAGCGGCCCAAATATGCGGACGGTTCCGTTGCCAAGGTCGCAGGGCTGGGTTTTGTCAACTTGCACCGCAGTGGCTTGCTCAGCGGAACTCATTCCTTTCGTGCTAACCGCAATGTCAAGAATGTCTCGACTAAGGCGCCGCGAAACATCTACAAGGCCATTGCCCGAGTTTTGCGCGGCATTGCTGCTCTGTGCCGAAACACCAGTGACACCAGTGATTGTCGAGGCAGCCTTGCCGCCTCCAACAACATTAGCCGTCAGCTTGGACGAATTAGTCGTCGTAACGACCGCCTGGCTCGTATTGCCACTGTAAACGAGGGTCGCCGTGCCGCCACCGCCGCCACCCCCGCCGCAAGAGGCCAAAAGCAGTACCACAAACAAGTATGACATTGCGTGCGTAATTCCAGGCCGGCAGGTACTCATAGATAAAACCTACTTACCGCATGAAAGGTGCATTCCCGCCTCGCATTGCATAGTGGCAGACCCAGATGACTGGCTCTAGAAGGAACCGGTGGACATCCCCGCACTTAAAAGTCTTCGCGGGATCGGTACCTGGACTCTCCTAACAAGCACGAAGAAGTTTCAAGCTACTGCTAAAGGATCGATGACCTGTTGATCTAAATCAATGCGTGTGTTGGCCGGTCAGACCTGTCGATTTCCACGCATAACTGACCCGACTTTTCGTCGGCAAGTCACCCATACTGGAAGATACCAACCGCTTGGCTATGCGGCAAAATCTCAATGCAAAACTAGATCTGTCCGAAATGAAAATCCGGGTAAAGTGCCCGTGAAGATCAACAAAAGGGGTTCTGGCGTGTCGCAGAGCAGCTTGGAGACCGCGCTAACCCATGGGGTTCCGATAAGTATCTTGAAAGGTTGAATTCCGCAATCCGTGGACTATTGTTGATTGCGGCCCAGCTTGGCGTATGCTCGTCATGCGGTGCTTGTCAACATTGTGGGTCGCTGCAGTGCCCCGATGCCTATAGAACGCCTTGAACGCGTCACAGCAACTACTCCAAAAGGATACGACCATGATCCTCCGACTCCGAAGCGAACTTCTGATTTTCCTTTGCCTCGTCCTTCCCTCGGTTGCATTCGCGGCACTACCCGCCGTGGATCCTTCGGTGCGATTCATGTCGCTTGGCGACAGTCTGGCCGCGGGCTACAAAGCCCAACCGGCGATCAAGGGTTACTCCTATCAGCTGTACCTGGATGAAGTTTTTGGAAGCATTCCGAACACGCTGTTCGATAACGCAGCAGTGCCCGGCGCAACGAGCAGCGACGTACTGAACTTCCAGATCCCACAGGTGCACTTATTCGATCCAACGATCGTTACTATGTCGGTCGGCGGGAACGACCTACTTGGGCTCCTCGGATCGCCAAATCCGGCGCAGGCGGCGCCCGCGGTCCTCCAGCAGTTTGCGACCAATCTCAGCGGCATCCTCGCCAACCTTTGCTATGGCATGCCGACAGGTGGAAAGATCTACTTGCAGAACTTGTACACGATCCCCGAAATACCGGGTGCCGACAGCGTTGTTCCGCTTTTCAACCAAACCATGCTCCAAGTGGTGGGCAGTGTGAAGCGGCTCGATGGTTGCCTGGACAAGACACTTGCCGTCGCGGACGTCTACACCGCATTTTTAGGGCAACAAGGGCTACTCCTTATCGAGCGCTACTTGAAGAGGGGTATCGTCGTCGCCGAACCCCACCCGACCAACAAGGGCTACCGTGTAATCGAGGACACCTTCCGCGCCGTCATCGGACGATAGCCTGTTCGCGCCGGGTGAAATTTGAGCCTCTGTGCCGACTTATCTTTGAGCCGGGAACGTAAGCCGAATTTGCATGGTTCGGCTGTGGATAAAAGTGTAAGTCTTTTCCTTTCCTGATGTC
>JANXPQ010000530.1 GCA_025357235.1 Betaproteobacteria bacterium | reverse complement strand
TCCTCACCGCGCAGCAGGTTGGGCAGCTCCTGGCTGTCATGCACGTTGCCGGGGGTGACACTGGCGCTGTGGATCAGGCCGCTTTGGCTGTCCATCCCGATGTGCACCTTCATGCCGAAGTGCCACTGCTTGCCCTTCTTGCTCTGGTGCATTTCCGGGTCGCGCTTTTGTTCTTCGTTCTTGGTCGATGGCGGCGCGGCAATCAGCGTGGCATCGACAATCGTGCCCCCGGAGAGCTTCATGCCGCTGGCCAGCAGCAATTCGCCCACCTTGGCGAACAGCGCCGCGCCGAGCTGGTGTTGTTCCAACAGGTGGCGGAAGTTGAGCAAGGTGGTGGCATCGGGCACGCGCTCGCGCCCAAGATCAATGCGGCAGAAATCGCGGAAGGCGGCAATGTCGTAGAGCGCGTCTTCGCAGGCTTCGTCAGCCAGGTTGAACCAATTGGCGATCAGATACATCCGCAGCATCCGCTCCAGCCCCACCGGCGGCCGGCCGTTTCCCGCCTTCGGGTAGTGTGGCTCGATCACCGCGCAGAATTGCGCCCACGGCACCAGCGATTCCATGCGTGCGAGAAACTCCGCCTTGCGCGTGGCTCGCCCATGCACCTCAAATCCTTTCGCCGTTGCCAATGTCATCTGCTTCACAATGAAACCCTCCCGTTTGCGTCTCGTACTACGACCACGCAGCGGTAGACTTGTTCAGTGTTTCCTTAGGTATTCCGCCGGCGTCGTCCAGATTGCGCGCATAAAGCATGGGTGTCAGCAATAGTGCTCCCAATATAGGACACCAGAGGCAGGAGAATTTCATCGTTCCTCCATGGCTTACGCGTCATAGAAATCGCCGAGGGCGGCGGTTCCTGCATTCATTACGCAATCTTGTACTGGCTCCTGACCGATTTTCATGGAGGTGCACTGTCCTTCTATTCCGTCGAAACTCCAATGTAGCGGAACAATGACGATTGCTTGCGACCACAGAGGCACTGTGCGCTGATTGCCCTAATGGCATTTGATGCAAGTCAAGCTCTGTGGCTGTCGATTACTGATCGAACGGGCGGCACAGGGGCTTCGCGCCGGCGCCCCGTTTTGAGTTCCAATTAATGGGGGTCAAAGTCGAATTGCCGAATCGAATTTCCTGAATTCGGCTCCCTCAGCCGCTCCTGGATATTCGACTCGAACCTCATTGATTGAAACAGCGCCAACTACCCGGCAGCGCGTGACACCACTCTCAGTATCCAGCAGCACAGCTCGAGCGTCGGGGTAGCGACCCCCAGTTCGGTTGCGAGTGTCAGTGTGTAATCCAGCGTCTCGTCGACTTCCAGACGCCGGTTGCGATCCGCGTCCTGCAAAATGGACTGGCGAAAGTCTGGTGCACTTGCCTTCATTTTTTCACCGTGCGCCTGCACAGCCTTGACGGCGTCTTCCTCACTCGCGTTGATAAATGCCTCGCTGGTAAATCCGCTGTCCTGCAAAGTCACGCCATGACGGATCGCGACGGCAGCCGTCTCGCGCATGACGCGGGCCGCGATCAAGGCGGTATCGGCATCGACCAGGAAGCGCCAGGTGGGCAGGCGCGTCATCACTGCAAGCGTGCTGAAGCCGGACCAGCCGACGAATTTCGACCATTCGACCGAGGTGATGTCGACTGCGGAGCGTGCCTTGAGACCGGATCGCACGAGCGTGTCCACAAGCTCTTTTACGCGCGAAGACTCGCCGCCTGCCGGTTCGCCGATGACCGTCGGGCCCGCCATGCTGTAGCGGACCGCGCCGGGCAGGTCGCCTTTGGCCGGCAGGACGTCGCCGCCGATCATGCTGATGGCCCCCAGTGTCGCCTGTGGCCCAAACACGTCGCCGAGCTGCTTGTTCTTCAGGACGCCGTTCTGCACGGAAAAAGCACTCTTGACACTGAGCCCCCGCAACGGCGCCAGCGCTTGCACAGTGTCGTAGGTTTTGATCGCCACGATGAGCACGTCGGCTTGCCGCAGCGTTTCCGGCCGCGTCACGATGTTGCAATGGACGGAAAACGAATCCTCTCCCACGATGGCGATGCCGTGCCTGGCAAGTGCCGCGGCGCGTTCACCGCGCGCAATCAGTGAAACCTGGTGCCCGCCGCGGGCCAGGTAAGCCGCATAGATGGAGCCGAGCGCGCCCGCGCCGACAATAACGAAGTTCATTTCCTGATTCCCGTATCGTGAATTTCTTTCTTCATCCCGGATTCCCGTGCGCCGCAATAACCCCCGCGACACAAGCCGTCAGCTTCTTCGCATAGGGCACATGCAAGAACTCGTTCGGCCCGTGTACATTCGACTTCGGGCCGAGCCCGCCGGTGATCAGGAACTGGGCTTTCGGGAATGACTTGCCGAGCATCGCCATGAACGGAATGGTCCCGCCCTCGCCCATCATCATCGCGGGTTTGCCGTAGAACTGTTTCGACGCGGCGTCGACCGCGCCCTTCAGCCATGGCGCCGTTGCCGGCGCGTGCCAGCCAGTGGCGGCCTGATCGGATTCGAAGCTGACTGTCGCGCCGTGGGGCGGATCCGATTCAAGAATGCGCTTCAGGTGTGCGGTCGCACGCTCTCCATCGAGCAGCGGCGGGATGCGCAGGCTCAGTTTCAGCGCAGTCTTCGGGCGCAGCACGTTGCCTGCATCCTTGATCGCGGGAATGAAATCGGCGCCGACCACCGACAGGAACGGCCGCCAGGTGCGGTTCAACACCGCCTCGCCGTGGTCGCGGGTCATCGGCCGGGTTGCCCCGGCGAATGGAAAACGCGTCAGCATCACCTCACCCAGCGTCTTGCCGGCGAGCGCGGCCTGTTCGGCGCGCTCGGCGGGAATGTCGCAGTAGAACTCTTTCGGCAGAATGCGGCCGGTATGCGAGTCTTCCAGCCGGTCGAGCAGTTGCCGCGCGATGCGAAAGCTGGACGGCACCACCCCGCTGGCATCTCCCGAGTGCACGCCCTCGTTCAGCACTTCGACGCTCAGCGTGCCGGCGGCGATGCCGCGCAGGCTGGTAGTCATCCACAACTGCTCGTAATTCCCGCAACCGGAATCGAGGCCGATGACCAGGTCCACCGTGCCGATGCGCGACTTCAGCGCGTCGAGATAGGCCGGCAGATCATAGCTGCCGCTTTCCTCGCAACATTCGATTACGCCAACGATGCGCGCGTGCGCAACGCCCTGTTCTTTCAGTGGGGAGAGCGCCAGCAGCGACGCGAAAATCGCATAGCCGTCATCGGCGCCGCCGCGGCCGTAAAGCTTGCCTTCATGCAGCACCGGGGTCCACGGGCCGTAGCCTTCCTTCCAGCCGGTCATCTCCGGCTGCTTGTCGAGGTGACCGTACATCAGGATGGTGCCGGGGACTTCGCCTGCCAGTTCGAACAGGATCACCGGTGTGCGGCCTTCGAGGCGCACGACCTCGATCTTGAGCCCCGGAATACGCTGCGCACGCGACCAGTCCTCTGCCAGCGTGACGGCGGCATCTAGGAAACCGTTTTTCGCCCAATCGGCATCGAAGTGCGGCGACTTGCAGGGAATGCGGATGTATTCGGTCAGCTTCGGGACAACATCGTCGTCCCACTTCAGCGAAATAAATTCCTCGACTGACTTTGCATCCAACGCGGTGTTGGCAACTTTTGGCATGGAAATTCCTGTTACGGCCGAAAGACCGGTCCGCACATTGTAGAGACTTCACCAGGAAGGCCAAACACCGTTGGGTAATACGCGCGCTGATAGTTCCCAAGCGGACGCTTCACGTCCGGCCCGCTTCATACGCGACGGGCTTCAGCAGAGACGGCGGATGCGAATGGGGCCAGGGTGAAGTAAACGCAATTTGGTTTCCACCAATTCGGTGGTGACGTGGGGCTACCCAATTGCATACTGGACTGGTCACTCTCCCCGCATACAAACATTTCACTGGTTTACATCTCCCTCGCCGCCTCGCGCGTCACCTTCTCCACCGGCGACAACAGGTACTCCATCACCGTGCGGCTGCCGAGGTTCACTTCCGCAGATACAACCATCCCGGCAGAAACCTGGAATTTCTTTCCGTCGCGTTCGAGGTAAGGCGAATCCAGCGCCACCAGCGTGCGGAATCCTGACGGCGGCATGACATGCTCGCGGGTGTCTTTGCGGTCGCGCTCGCGCGTGTCAGGCAGTTCCGCTGCGTCGGGGCTGACGTACTCGACGTGGCCGTTGACCATGCCGTACTTGTTGAACGGGAACGCGGCGAGTTTAATCTTGACCGCCTGATTAACTTCGACCCAGCCGGCGTCTTCGTTGGTGACCCAGACTTCGGCTTTAACTGGATCGTTGCGCGGCACCAGGGTCAGGAGAATGGTGCCCGGCGAGACCACCGTACCGGGGGTATGCGTGGCGAGGTCTTTGACGATGCCGTCCTGCGGGGCCTTGAGTTCCAGCAGATCGCGGCGGTAAGCCTGCTTGCCGGACTCCTGCTCCAGCTTCAGGCGTTGCCCATTCGCGTCACTGCGTTCGTTCTGGAGCTGCTGCCGGTAGGTCGAGGTGATCTGCGCGAGCCGCTTGCGCGACTGCTCGATGCTGGCGCGCAGGCTGGCAACCTGGTGGGACTGCGCCTTGAGCTCCTGCTCTTTCTCGATGCGCTCGCGCGTCTTGTCGAGCAGGGCCAGCCGCGAAATGAAACCATCCTTGGCCAGGTTCTGATGGGCGGCTTCCGTCTCCTGGTAGATGGGCACGGTCTGCTTGAGGCGGGATTCCATCTCCATCGCGCCTCTCAGATCCTGTTCCGCTTTGGCGAGTGTCGCCTTCTCGCTTTCAAGCTGGCTCTCGTAAGCTCGACGGTTTGCGAGGGATTGCGCCGTGACCTGCTGGAC
>JANXPQ010000521.1 GCA_025357235.1 Betaproteobacteria bacterium | reverse complement strand
GTGTCGACGTCGAATGTGCGGATGCTGTCCACTTCCTCGTCGAACAAGTCGATGCGATAGGGCAGGGCGCTGCCCATCGGAAACAGGTCGATGACGCCGCCGCGAAAACAGTACTCGCCCGGAGAAACGACCTGGGTTACGTGCGTGTAGCCGGCGAGGCTCAATTGCTGGCGCAGGGTTTGCGCCGGCAGGCGGGCTCCCTGTTTCAGGAAAAAGGTGTGCCCCGCGATGAAGCTCGGAGGGGGCAGCCTGTAAAGGGCCGTGGTGACCGGTACCACCGCGACATCGAAGGCTTCGTGCGTGATCTGGTAGAGCGTGGCGAGCCGCTCCGAAATCAGGTCCTGATGCGGAGAAAAACTGTCGTAAGGCAGCGTTTCCCAGTCCGGCAACAGGAATATGCGCAGTTCGGGTGCAAAGAAAGCCAGTTCCAGACGCAAGCGTTCGGCATCTTGCGCAGTCTCGGTCAGGACCAATAAGGGCCTGACACTGCGCAATAGCGTGGCCAGCGCCAGAGCATCGGCGGAATCGTGCAGCAATGGAAGTCTGGTGCGCGCTCCCGAAGCGGGGGCGAGGTGGGGCAGTTGCATCGTTGCGGCCTGGAAATGAGCCGCAATTATAGTGGAAGGCGCAGCTTCACCGGCCCGACAGAAGTGAGCCCAGGAAGTTCGCGCAGAAGCAGGCCGGCCGAGGATTGCCTTCGGGACGCCGCTGATAACCGGGGCCCGGATGCAGACAGGCACCCGGATCCCACAGGACGCGAGCCTTATGCAGGGACTAAAACGACGCAGATGCTATTTGTTTTCATCTGGGTGTCGAGTTGGATTAAGATCAGGTGTATTCAATAGTGGCGGCGGTTGCCGGGGTTCGGACGACAGCCGATAATGCGAGCCTTTCGCCGACCCATGTCCCGCTATCTTGCCGTTATTCCCGCAGCCGGCACCGGCAGTCGCGTCGGTGGGGCGCTGCCCAAGCAATATCTCGCGATCGGTGAGCATCCGCTGTTGTATTTTGCCATCGCCCGCCTGTGTGCTCACGCCGCCATCGAGCGCGTCTGCGTGATCCTCTCGCCGAACGATGTGTTGTTTGACGCCCATGACTGGAAGCCCTTCGCTGGCAAATTGACAACGCTCTATGTCGGCGGGGATTCGCGTGCGGCAACCGTGCTCAATGCCTTGGAAGCGCTGTCCGGCCAGGCGGAAGCCGATGACTGGATTCTGGTGCATGACGCCGCGCGCCCCTGCCTGAGCGCGCAAATGCTGGATCGGCTTATCGATGACGTCGGCGATGATCCCACGGGGGGGCTGCTGGCCGTGCCCGTTGCCGATACGCTCAAGCGTGCCGGAGAGAATCGCCGTTCGATTCGAACCGAATCCAGGACCGGTCTGTGGCAGGCGCAGACGCCGCAGATGTTCCGATACGGTTTGCTGTTGCGCGCGTTGCGTACCTGCGATCCGGGCCATGCAACCGACGAAGCCGCGGCGGTCGAGGCGCTCGGCCTGCAACCGAAGCTCGTGCAATCCGATGCAACCAACCTCAAAGTCACGCACGCGCAGGATCTGGCGCTGGCGGAATTGATTCTGAACGACGCGGCTGGGAAAAAATGAGAATAGGCCAGGGGTTCGACGTCCATGCGCTGGTTACGGGCCGCGCGTTGATCATCGGCGGCGTGACGATCCCGTTCGAGAAAGGCCTGGAGGGCCACTCGGATGCCGACGTGCTGCTGCACGCCGTATGCGATGCCTTGCTCGGTGCGGTGGCGCTGGGCGACATCGGGCGCCATTTTCCGGATACCGATTCCCGCTACAAGGGCGCAGACAGCAGGGTGCTGGTGCGCGAAGTTGCAAAGCTGTTGCGTGATGGCGGATATCACATCGTCAATCTTGATTCCACCATCATTGCGCAGGCGCCAAAGATGGCACCGCATATTCCGTCGATGATCGCAAACATCGCCGCCGATCTGGACATTGATCCGCGGTGCGTCAACGTCAAGGCGAAGACGACGGAGCGGCTCGGATTCACCGGGCGCGGCGAAGGTATCGCCGCGGAAGCGATCGTACTGGTCGAATGGCGGCAGGCAACGGAGTTCGGCAGGCGCTGAGCGCCGGTACGCAAAGGGTCTTCTTCGCCCTTTGGCCGGGTGCGAGAGTGCGCGCCGAGCTTGCGCAGGCCGCGCGGCGCATGCAACGCGTACTGCGTGGGCGGCGTACTCGCGACGACAGCATTCACCTGACGTTGGCATTCATCGGCGAAGTGGATGTGGACATTCTTCCGCGCTTGCTGGCACCGCCAGCCGGTGTCTTCACCCCGGCTTTCCTGCTCACGCTGGATAATTGGGGAAGCTGGGAGCGCAACGGCATCGGCTGGGCCGCACCGTCGCGCATTCCCGACCCGCTGCGCGATCTCGCCGCGAATCTGGAAGGCTGGCTGCGCGGCGCCGGATTCGAATTGGAACTAAGGACGTTCGCGCCGCATGTGACTCTGGTCAGGAAGGCGCAATATGCGCCACTGCCGGATTCGATGATGCGTATCGCGTGGCAGGTCAACGAATTTGCGCTGATCCATTCACAACTGGCGCCGGACGGCGCCCGCTACCGGATGCTTCGCGCCTGGCCGCTGAAGCGTGGAGCTTAGGCAGCCTTGGGAACGACCGGCAGTTCGACGCGCGCTTCCAGACCGCCGCCTTCGCGGCCCAGCAGCTTTACGCTGCCACCATGCATGCGTGCGGCGCGCTCGACGATGGCCAGGCCAAGTCCCGACCCTTTGCCGCCAGCGCGGGAGGCCTCCAGGCGCGTAAATGGCTGCATTACGCGCGAGAATTCGTTGTCCGGAATACCGGGACCGCGATCGAGCACGCGCACTATCGCGCAGTTGCCAATGCGCTCGGTTCTCACTTCGATATCGTTGCCGCCATAGCGAACGGCATTGTCGACCAGATTGGTTACCATGCGCTGCGTAGCAGTCGGCTTCAGTGTCAGCGGCGGCAGTTCGCCCAGCTGCGTCCTGATCGTCCGACCGCTGCGCGAGAAGCGTTCGCACACGCTCGACACGATGTGATTCAGGTCTTCGCCGGGACGCGAGGGTTCGTTGCCGCCTTCACGCGCGAAATCCAGGAACTGGTTGATGATGGCATCCATGTCCTCGATGTCCTGGATCATGCCCGGCTTCAATCCGTCGTCCTGGCCGTCATCGAGCATTTCCACGCCGAGCCGCAGACGCGACAGCGGCGTGCGCAAGTCGTGCGATATTCCCGCAAGCAGCACGGCGCGATCGGCGTCGAGCTGTTTCAGGTTCGACGTCATCTGATTGAACGCATGCGACAGCGTGCGGATCTCCGTCGGACCGTTTTCATCGAGCGGGGGAGGTGTTTTGCCCGCGCCGATTTCACCTGCGGCCGTGGCCAGGGCGCGTAAGGGGCGATTGACCCGCAACATCAGCAAATACCCGCCGGCGATCGCCAGCGTCAATCCGAAAATACTCCAGCCCGTCCAGGCCCACGCGGAAGCAGAGCCGCGCGACTCGGGCGGAAATACCACCCAGTAGGCCTGGTTCTTGACCTTGATCTTGATCCACAAGGCGCGGGTGGCGTCTTCGAGCATGACCAGCGCCTGTGCGTCACCGGAGAAGTCGCGCTTGAGGTGATCGCTGATACTCTGCAGCAAAGGCGATTCGGGCAACGGCACTTCTTCGTCGTCCCATGCGGTAGCCGGCAGCAGGCGGATGTTCTGTTGGACAGGCAGCTTTTCGCTGAACTTGCGGCGCGCGGAAGCGGGCATGGCCTCCAGCGCCACGCTGACGGTGCTGATGACGCTGGCGATCTGGCTGGCGAGATATTCCGACTGGGTACGGACGTTGTACGTGCGATACAGCCCGAACCAGATCAGCTGGCTCAATACCAGCAGCGCCGAGATCAGCAGTACGGAACGGGATAAGAGCGACTGCGGAATCCAGTTCATGCTTCAGGCGCAATCTACTTGTGGTCGTCGGGGACGAATACGTAGCCCACGCCCCAGACGGTCTGAATGTAGCGCGGGTGCGCGGGATCTTCTTCGAGCAGCCGCCGCAACCGCGAGACCTGCACGTCGATGCTGCGATCGAATACGCCGTACTCGCGGCCGCGGGCGAGTTCCATGAGCCGGTCGCGTGAAAGCGGCACCCGCGGATGCGTGACCAGCGTCTTGAGCATGGCAAATTCGCCGGTCGTCAGTCCCACTTGCCTGCCGTTGCGCGTGAGGGTGCGCGTTGCCAGGTTGATCTCGAACGGGCCGAATTTGACCGGCTTGCGGCTGTCGTCCGGTGCGCCCGGAGACGATGCCACCGCAGACTGGCGTCGCAGCACCGCGTTGATGCGCGCGACCAGTTCGCGGGGATTGAACGGTTTCGGCAGATAGTCGTCGGCGCCGACATCCAGCCCGGCAATGCGGTCGGCTTCGTCGCCCTTGGCGGTGAGCATGATGATGGGCGTGCGTCTGCCCGCGGCGCGCAGCCGGCGGCACACACTCATGCCATCCTCGCCGGGGAGCATCAGGTCGAGGATGATCATGTCGACGTCTTCCTTGCCCATCACCTTGTCCATGGCCGGCGCGCTGGCTACTGCATGCACGCCGAAACCCTGCTCGCCGAGATAGCGGTCGAGCAGATCGCGCAGGCGCTGGTCGTCGTCGACCACCAGTATGTTTGCGGCTGAGTGGCTCATCGGGTGCTCTTGCAGTCGGTCAAGACCGGATTATGAGGCACCCGGTTCAGGTCGTGTAAGCGCGATGGAAAAGTCAATTTCCCGCGCATGCACAAGCGGAATGCCACCAGCGGGAGGAAACCTTCGGGCGTTCGGCGGGTTACTCGAGCAGCACGGCGAAACGCTCGGCGTCGATCGGCCGTCCGCCCAGATAGCCCTGATAGGCCTCGCAACTCAGCGAGCGCAGGAAATCGAGCTGCGCCTTGGTTTCCACCCCCTCCGCAATCACGATCATGCGCAGGCTCTTCGCCAGGTTGATGATGGCCTGCACGATCGCCGAATCGTTCAGATCGTGCGGCAGATCCTCGACGAAGCTGCGGTCGATCTTGAGTTTGTCGATGGGGAAGCGTTTCAGGTAGTTCAGGCTGGAATAGCCGGTGCCGAAATCATCGATCGACAGGCTGACACCCATCTCGTGCAACTCGTCCAGCGTCTTCGCAGTTTCCTTCGGGTCCTGCATGATCGCGTTCTCGGTCAGTTCGATCTCCAGCTGCTGCGGTTTGACGCCGTGCCGGGCAAACGCCGCAGCCACACCCTGGACGAGGCTGGAGCGGCGGAACTGAAACGCGGAAAAATTGATCGCGACCGGAACGATGTTGAGGCCCTTGCCCTGCCAGTCGGCGATCTGGCGGCAGGCTTCATTCAACACCCACTCGCCGATCAGATGGATGATGTCCGATTCCTCGGCGAGCGCAATGAAGCTGTCCGGGAACAGCAAGCCATGGTCGGTATGATTCCAGCGCACCAGCGCTTCCGCGCCGATCAGGCTATTGGTCGCCGTGTCGAACTGCGGCTGGTAGTGCAGCACCAGCTGGTTGTTTTCGATTGCACGCCGCAACTGATTGGCGAGCACCAGGCGTTCGGCCACTGGTGCGTTCAGTTCCGGGGTGAAGAATTCGAAGCGGTTGCGGCCGCTTTTCTTCGAGTGATACATCGCCGCGTCGGCGTTGCGTATCAGGTCTTCCATGGTCTGGCCGTCATCCGGGTAGATGCTGATGCCCACACTCGCGGATATCTGGACGTCGTGGCTTTCCAGCACGAAGACTTCGTCGAAAATGGCCAGCACCTTTGCCGCAACCAGGGCGGCTTCGGTCGGCTCGCGCAATGCGGAAAGCACGATCAGGTATTCGTCGCCGGCGTGCCGGCATACGGTATCCGTCTCGCGCACGCACCCGCGCAATCGTGCCGCCACCGTCTGCAACAGAATGTCCCCAGCGCGGTGTCCGAAGGAATCATTCACGTATTTGAAGCGGTCGAGATCGATGAACAGCAGAGCGACGCGCGACTGCATGCGCTTGGCCCCTGCCAATGCCTGCTGCAGCCGGTCCTGGAACAGCGTCCGGTTCGGCAACCCGGTGAGCAGGTCGTGGTGCGCAAGGAAGCGCACACGGGCATCCATGTCCTTGCGCTGAGAAACGTCTTCCGTGACCCACAGCACCTTGATCGGGTCGCCGTCGAGGTCGAGCAGGGCGTCGCCCTTGGTGCGCAGCCAACGGAAGCTGCCATCGGCCCAGGCCACCCGGTATTCGATGTCGAGGTTGCCGGTGCCGCTCAGACATTGCTCGAGCGCATGGCTGAATTTGGGGCGATCCTCCGGATGCAGGCATTCCACCAGCGTGTCATATGGCAACTCCGCCTGGTCGCTGCGGATGCCGAACAGGCGCAGGCTCATGTCCGACGAGCGCACCATCGAACTCTTCACGTCGAATTCGCAGGTGCCGATTTCGGCAAACGCCAGCGCCAGTTTCTCCCGGTCGAGGCTGGCTTTCAGCGCGCCGAGCGTGCTGCGGGTGATTTCCTCGGAATCGCGCAGCTTCGCGGTCGAAGCCTGCAGTTCGGAACTGGCGCTTTCCAGTTTGCGGTTCGCTGCGGCCAGGTGCAGCTGAATTTCCGCGAGTTGATATTCCAGTTCGGTGACACGTTGCTCGGGCGTCGATTGCGAGGCGCGGCGCGTGCCGTCCGATGCCGGTTCGGTATTCGCGCTGTCGCTGGAGCGGATTTTTGAGGAATTCACGAGTTCGAGCGCAAGAGTCGGTGGTTGAGTCCGGAGCAACTTTACGGGCGTGGAGGACCCGCATGAATGAAGATCGGTCGATCGAATTGTGCAAGCATCATGCCAGACGGATTTTGAGCGAAACCCGTGCGGCAGGCAACCGCCTGCCTGCGGGACAGATGCAATTGTGAACCGGTTTTTCCGTCTGCCGGAAAGTCAAGGGGCACATGGTCAGGCGTGGCCCGGCGAAGCCGCTATCGCCTTGCACAATGCCTCGGTAACTTTTGCGGTGGTGGCGTGACCGCCCAGATCCGGCGTAAATACGCGCGAACTGGTCACATGCTCGATGGCCCCCATGAGTCTGGCCGCGGCGCTGAGCTCGCCCAGATGCTGAAGCATCATCACTGCTGTCCAAAAAGTGCCAATCGGATTGGCTATGCCCTGTCCGGCGATGTCGAGGGCGGAACCGTGAATCGGTTCGAACATGGACGGGAATTTGCGCTCTGGATTCAGATTTGCGGTCGGGGCGATGCCTAGGCTGCCCGACAGGGCGGCAGCGAGGTCGGACAGGATATCCGCGTGCAGATTCGTCGCCACCATGACATCCAGCGAGGCGGGCTTCAGGACCATGCGCATGGTGGCGGCATCGACCAGCATCTTGTCGGTGTGCACGTCCGGGAATTCTTTTGCAATGCGCGCGAATATTTCGTCCCACATCACCATGCCGTGGCGCTGCGCATTGGATTTGGTAATCAGCGTAAGTCGCCGTCGCGGGCGTTTGCGCGCGAGTTCAAAGGCGAAACGCTGGATGCGCTCGACGCCGTTGCGGGTGAAGATGGAAATTTCGGTCGCCACTTCCTCTGGCAATCCCCGATGGGTGCGGCCGCCCTGGCCGGAATATTCGCCCTCGGAATTTTCACGCACGATCACCCAGTCGAGATCGGCGGGGGAGGCGAGTTTCAGCGGCGGGTCGATGCCAGGCAGCACGCGCGCCGGCCGCACATTGGCGTACTGGTCGAAGCTCTGGCAGATGTTGAGCCGCAGGCCCCACAGCGAAATGTGGTCCGGCACTTCCTTCGAACCGACCGCGCCGAAATAGATCGCATCGAACGGTTTGAGCTGCTCGAGGCCGTCGGCGGGCATCATTTCCCCGTGCTTGAGGTAGTAATCACTGCCCCAGTCGAAATGTTCGAAGTGCATCCTGAAGCCGCCGTCGCGCGTGGCCAGGGATTCGAGGACGCGGATGCCGGCTGCGATGACTTCGGTGCCGATGCCGTCGCCGGGAATTGCTGCAATGTTGTAAGTTTTCATGAGATATTCTTCGTCAGATTGCCGCGGCAATTGCTTTGCCCATGTCTTCGGTGCTGGCTTTGCCCCCGACATCGGGTGTGCGCGGCCCGTTCTGCAGGCATTGTTCGATGGCTTCGACGATGGCCGCACCCGCTTGCGGGTAGCCCAAGTGGTCGAGCAGCATTGCGCCCGACCAGATCTGGCCGACCGGGTTGGCGATCTTCTTGCCGTAAATGTCCGGTGCGGAGCCGTGTACCGGTTCGAACAGCGACGGAAATTTTCGCTCGGGATTGATATTCCCGGAAGGCGCGATGCCGATCGTTCCCGCCGTTGCGGGACCCAGATCGGAGAGGATGTCCCCGAACAGGTTAGAGGCGACCATGACGTCGAAGCGCTGCGGATTCAGCACCATCTGGATCGTCAGCCCGTCGATGTGGTACTGGTTGGTCTTCACCTGCGGATAATTCTTCGCCATCGCCGCAAAACGCTCATCCCAATAGGGCATGGTGATGGAAATGCCGTTCGACTTGGTTGCCGAGGTCACCAGCTTGCGCGGCCGTTGCATCGCCAGTTCGAAAGCAAACTTCATGATCCGGTCCACACCCTTGCGCGTGAAGATGGATTGCTGCATGGCCATTTCGCGATCGGTGCCTTCGAACAGCCGCCCGCCGACTGCGGAATATTCGCCTTCGGTGTTCTCGCGCACCACATAGTAGTCGATGTCGCCGACCTTGCGGCCCGCCAGCGGCGACGTGATGCCCGGCATCAGCCGCACCGGACGCAGGTTCACGTACTGGTCGAAACCGCGCCGGAACAGGATCAGCGAATCCCAGAGCGATTTGTGGTCCGGGACTTTTTCCGGCCAGCCGGTGGCGCCGAAGAAAATGCAATCGTGGCCTTCGATTTTCGAGCGCCAGTCGGGCGGCATCCACCACCCATGCCTGTCGTAGTTGTCGCAGCTCCAGTCGAAGTGGTCGAACGACAGCCCGATGCCAAACTTGCGCACGGCGGCTTCCAGCACGCGCACGCCTTCGGGCATGACTTCCTTGCCGATGCCGTCGCCGGCGATGACTGCGATTCTGTGGGTCTTCATAGAAATTTTAGAAATTGACGTTGTTCTTGCCCTTGAGTTTGAGGACCTTGCGGGCATCATCGGGGGTCGCGATTTCCAGGCCGACTTCCTCGATGATGCGGCGGATCTTGGCGACCTGGTCGGCATTGGTCTTGGCCAACTGTCCCTTGCCGATCCACAGGCTGTCTTCCAGCCCGACGCGCACGTTGCCACCCATCACCGCGGATTGCGTGGCGATGTACATCTGGTTGCGGCCGCCGCCAAGCACCGACCACTGGTATTGGTCGCCGAACAGCCGGTCCGCCGTGCGTCGCATGTGCAGGACGTCCTCGGGGTGCGGGCCGATGCCGCCGCGGATGCCGAATACGGACTGGATGAACAACGGCGCCTTCACCAGTCCGCGATCGAGGAAGTGCGCCGCGGTATAGAGGTGGCCGATGTCGTAGCACTCTATCTCGAAGCGGGTGTTGTTCTCGCTGCACGACTGCAGGATGTGGGCGATGTCCTTGAAGGTGTTCTTGAAGATGCGATCGTCGGAGCCGGCAAGGTAGGGTTTTTCCCAGTCGTACTTCCACTCCGTAACACGCGGGATCATTTCGTACAGGCCGAAGTTCATCGAACCCATGTTCAGCGAGGCCACTTCCGGCTTCAGTTGCAGTGCCGGTTGCAGACGGTCCTCGATGCTCATCGTCGGCGCACCGCCGGTGGTGAGGTTGATCACGACGTCGGAAGCAGCTTTGATTTTAGGCAGGAACTGCATGAACATCTTCGGGTCCTGCGTCGGGCGGCCGTCCTTCGTTTCGCGCGCATGCAGGTGCACGACTGCCGCGCCGGCTTTGGCCGCGCCGATCGCCGCCTCGGCGATCTCGTCAGGCGATATCGGCAGGTACGGCGACATCGAAGGCGTATGGATCGCGCCGGTAACAGCGCAGGTGATGATGACTTTATTGGCCACTTTCGTTCTCCAGTAACGGGTTCAGCTTCCGATTTTCTTTGCCGCGTCGCGCTTGTGGGCGATCAGCGCCATGAGCCGGCGGTCGCGCCACGCTTCGCGCTCGCCATGCCTGTCCTGCGGCATTATCTTGCGGCGCTCGCCGTCGACCTTGGCGACGAGCGCGTCATCCCAGGGATCGTTCTTGGTGTTGCTCATCATGCCGTGCAGGACCGGGCCGTAACGTTTCGCATAGTCCGGCACGCCGCCAGGCGCGTTGAGGTCGATGGTCTCGAACGGCCCCATGAACGACCAGCGCAGGCCGAGGCCGTCCTTGATGCACTTGTCGAGATCTTCCACGGACACGTAATCCTCTTTCACCAGCCGCCAGGATTCCAGCAGGAGGGCCGCCTGCAGGCGGTTAAGGATGAAGCCTTCGACTTCCTTCTTGACGGTGATGGCGACCTGGCCGACCTTGTCGTGCAGCGCGCGCGTTTTCGCCACGACTTCCGGGCTGGTCCACGGCGCGGGGGAAATCTCCACGATCGGCACGATGTGCGGCGGATTCACCGGATGCGCAACGATGCAGCGATGGCGGCCCTTGAGGCATTCGCTGAAGCGCGAGGTCTGGATCGTCGAAGTCGAGCTGGCGAGAATGCAATGGGCCGGCGCCGCTTCGTCCAGCTGCCGATAGACCTCGCGCTTGACGTCCAGTTTTTCCGCGGTGTTTTCCTGCACATAGTCCGCGTCCTTCACGGCATCGGCCAGCGTGGCCGCCGTGGTTACGCGTTTCACGACAACGTCGGTCGATTCGCTGATCAGTCCGAATTCATGCAACTCTTCCAGGCCCTCCTTGATGAGCGCGAGGGCCTTGTCCGCCGCGCCGGGCGCAGCATCGTACAGCTTGACTGGATGGCCGGCGCGCGCGAACACCATCGCCCATGCGCGACCGATCAAACCGGAACCAATGATTGCAACCTTTTCCATTTCGCTTTCCCGATGATGATTGTTGTCTTATCCCAGCATTTCGACGCCGGCACAGACCGAAATCGCCTGGCCGGTGATGTTCCTGCCGACATCGCTGGTGAGATACAAAGCCATGTTGGCGATGTCGTAGGGACTGACCATGCGGTGCATGGACACGCGCTCCAGCGATATTTTTTTCTGTTCTTCGAAGCTGATGCCGATCGCTTCGGCTTTTGCACGGATCACGCGATCGATGCGCTCGCCCTCGACCACACCGGGCTGGATGGCGTTCACGCGGATATTGTCCGGGCCGACTTCCATCGACAGACTCTTGGTGTAGCCGACGACTCCCCATTTTGCCGCGGAGTAGGGTGTGCGAAACGGAAACGCGAGGCGCCCCGCCGCGGACGACAGGTTCACGATCGACCCGCCACCCGCCGCCTTGATCAGGGGCATGGCGAGCCGCGTGCAGTAATACATTCCGTTCAGGTCCACCGCGATGCAGCGTTCCCATTCCTCGACCGGGATGTCTTCGACCTTTCCCGTGGGTCCGGCGATGCCGGCGTTGTTGATCAGGCAGTCGAGGCCGCCGAGATTCTTTTTGACGTCGGCGAACAGCCGGTCGACATCTTCCAGTTTCGACACATCGGTCAGCGATGCGGTTACGCCCGGGAACGCCTTCAGCGTGTCGTCGATCGCACCTTTGGCGACGTCACAAATGTGGATGCCGGCGCCGGCCTTGTGAAATACGTCGGTCATCGCGCGGCCGATTCCGCCGGCACCGGCGGTGATCAGGACACGCTTTCCCTTTGCGGATATTTCCATTTCGATGAATCCCCGTTGTCAGAAACGATTCAGTGCGCCGTCGCGAAGGCGCGAAAATAAAAATGAGGCCGGACGCATCCTGGCCTCACTTGCGATCCTTCGCGAACGCGCTTTCCCGTTACCGCTTGAATCCGGACCGGATCCAGTCCAGGCTCTTCATGCCGTCCGGCGGGCTGATCTTGTCCGGCGAATAAGACCGGATGTTGATCAGCGTGATTTTGCCATTGACCTTCTTGACGGTGCCGTACGGGACCGGTTGCACGGCCTGATGGCCCTTGCCGAGCGCCATGTCGACGGTACCGGCGACCGATTCGAACTTCATGTGCTCGAACGCAGCGATGATCTGTTCGACGCTCGGATCCTTGGCCTTGTTCGCGGCTTGTGCCTTTTCATAGGCGGCCTTGGCGCCGAAGAACGCCGTGGCTATATGGTAGGAGGCATAGACCGGCTGAGCCTTGTTGGCTTCCTCGAATTTCGTGCGGAACCATTTGTTGAGCGCGGTCGGCGGGGCGTACGGACCGTTGGGGCCGCGCGCGCCGATGATCGTGCCGTCGGGAATCTGGTCGGCCAGGCGCTCCAGCACGGTGTCGCCGCAGATGATGACATTGGGCATCGTCTCCAGCAGGCTGCGCGGCGCGGCCTGCAACAGGAAGGCCTCCAGATCGCCGCCCCACAGCGAGTTCTGCATCATTTCCGCACCGCTGCCGAGAAGAGCGGAAACCTCGGTATTGTACTGGCCGGCACCGAGTTTCGGCGTGACGTTGGTGGCGATCTGCGCATCGGGTTTCAGAATCTTCAGGGACTCGGTGAAATCCGACCAGGCATCCTGGCCCCAGGCGTAGTTCGGGTTGACGCCCGAGAACGTTTTCAGGTTCGGAAAGGCCTCCGCGATGTAGCGGGCAGCGGCGACGTTTTCCTGGGTCGCCATCGTCGTCGTACGGAACACGTATTTGTAACTGGCTTCCTCGAACACGCGGTTGGTGGCGCAATCGAACAACACCGTGAGTTTCTGCATCTCCTCAGCCACCGGTGCGACGGCCAGACAGTCGCCACTGGAGATGACGCCGATCACCATGTCGACGTTCTGACGGGTGACGAGGTTGCGGTACTCGGTCACCACCTTGGTCGGTCCGCCCGCTTCGTCGACGTAGACCAGTTCGATCTGGCGTCCGCCGAAGCCTTTTTTATCGTAGCCGGGAATCTGGCCCTTGTTTAAAGCCTCGGCCAGCAGGTCGGCCGCGTTTTTGGCCGGCACGCCGAACGGACCGGCCGCCGGGCCCGACAGGAAAGTGATGACGCCGATGCGAAGCGGGGCATCCTGGGCCGAAGCGGACTGGGTGCCGAGCAACGCGGCGAAAAGTGCGGTGATTGCGCCTAGGCAGCGCAAGGAGCGGGTCATGAAGAATCCTCCGGGTAAATCGTTATCGTTATGGACTGCTTGACCAGGCGAAGACCGGTCGGGCCGTCAACGCCTTGCATCAACGCCTTGCATCAACGCCTTGCGTCGTGCCACGGCTGACGAGGATTATAACTAACTAACGTGGGTTGCCCTGGTTCGGCTAAAATCGACCGCCCCGAATGGTTTTTGACGCGTGAGCGATCGGCGGCAGCGGATACGGATTGAACCTTCTCGCCCTCGATACTTCCACGGAATATTGCTCGGCCGCACTTCTGTGCGGCGAGGAACTCACGCATCGCGAAACGCATGCCGTCCAGCGGCATTCCGAGCTGATTCTCCCCATGATCGAGGAATTGCTGGCTGCCTCCGGGTTCGCACTGGGGCAACTCGACGGCATTGCCTTCGGGGCCGGACCGGGATCCTTCACCGGAATCAGGATCGCTTGCGGTGTCGCCCAGGGGCTCGCGTTCGGCGCCGGGCTGCCGGTCGTTCCGGTCGGCACGCTGGCCGCGCTCGCGCAGGAGGCCGGCGCAGACAAAGTGATCGCCTGTCTCGATGCGCGCATGGGCGAGATCTACCATGCCGCCTACCGGCGCAGCGGCGGGCGTTGGGCGGAAATCGCCGCACCCGGCGTGGGACCGGCGGCATCGGCACCCGTGGTTGAAGGCGGCGGCTGGTTCGGATGCGGAAGCGGCTTCGCGGTCTATGCCGAGGCACTTGCGCAACGCTATGGTGGGCAACTCGATGGCGTCGCGGCCAATCTGCATCCGCATGCGCGCTCAATCGCGAGACTGGCCATGCCGGTGCTGGAGATGGGTGGCGGCCTGCCCGCGGAAATGGCTGCGCCGATTTATCTGCGCGACAAGGTCGCGCTTAAAATGCACGAACAGCGATGAGCGCCCAACTCGACAACCTGCCGGAATTCCGGCCCATGCGTGCCGCCGACCTCGACCGGGTGATGCAGGTCGAGCCGGATCTGTATGCCCATCCGTGGACGCGCGGCAACTTCGACGATTCGCTCACGGCCGGCTACAGCTGCTGGGTGGTGGAGTGCGCCGGCGCACTGGCGGGCTACGGCGTGCTCATGATCGGCGTGCGTGAAGCGCATCTGCTGAACCTGAGCGTGGCGACCGCCTGGCAACGCCGCGGATTCGGCCGCATGCTGCTCGAGCATTTCGTGAACGTCGCGCGCGGCAGCGACGCGGCGCAGATGTTTCTGGAGGTGCGCCCGTCGAATGTGGCGGCGCGCCGGCTTTATGCCGAATTCGGTTTCAGGGAGATCACGGTGCGGCGCGGATATTATCCGTCCGGGCGCGGGCGCGAAGATGCGATCCTGATGGGCATCGCATTGTGAGCCGCCGGGCATTCGTAATGAAGGAATTGGGGCTGTCGCCGGTCTGGGTGCGGCGCCGTGGCTCGCCGTCCGCCGGTCAGGCCGAAGCCGGTGCCGTTGCCATCGCACCGGCCGCGGTGGTCGAAGGCGCCGAACCTGCCATCAGTTCGGCGCTTGCCACCGGTTCGGTACCCGATGCCGATCGAGGCATGCAAATCCAGGCAATGGACTGGGCGCAGCTGAAATCTTCCGCGTCCGCGTGCAAGGCCTGCGTTCTTCATAAAGCACGCAAACAGGCCGTATTCGGCGTCGGCGACGAAAAGGCCGAATGGCTGTTCGTCGGCGAAGGCCCGGGCGCGGAGGAGGACGAGCGCGGCGAGCCTTTCGTCGGCCAGGCCGGCAAGCTCCTCGACAACATGCTGGCCGCGATTGCATTGCAGCGCGGCAATAATGTCTACATCGCCAATGTCGTGAAGTGCCGCCCCCCGGGCAACCGCACGCCCGAGCCCGGCGAAGCGCATGCCTGCGAGCCTTACCTCACCCGCCAGATCGAACTCATCCGCCCCCGTCTGATCGTCGCGCTCGGCAAGGTGGCGGCGCAAAGCCTGCTCGGCATCGAGACGACGCTTGCGAGCATGCGCGGACGCGTGCACGAGTATCGCGGCACGCCGCTGATCGTGACTTATCATCCGGCCTATCTGCTGCGCAACCTCGTCGACAAATCCAAGTCATGGGAAGACCTGTGTTTTGCGGTCCAGACCCTGCAAGCATTGAAACAACGGCCGGCAGCCCCCAATTGAGGGTCGCGGTCTTCTTCAGGAGCGCAGTCTTCATTCAGGAGCTTAGTCATGAAACGAATCGTCGCGCTGTGGTTGCTGGTTCTGGCCGTATCGGGTCTCGGCGGATGCGGCTACAACACCCTGCAGTCCCAGGACGAAAGCATCAAGGCGGCTTGGGGGGAAGTACTCAACCAGTACCAGCGGCGCGCCGATCTGGTGCCCAATCTGGTGAACACCGTCAAAGGGTTCGCAGCGCAGGAAAAGGATGTTCTCCTGGGCGTGACCAATGCGCGTGCCAAAGTGGGCAGCATCCAGGCCACGCCGGAACTGGTGAACGATCCGGCGGCCTTCTCCAAGTTCGTCGCCGCGCAAGGCGAGATGACTTCGGCCCTGTCGCGCCTGCTGGTGGTCACGGAAAACTATCCGCAACTGAAGTCGGATGCCAATTTCCGCGACCTGCAGGCCCAGCTCGAGGGCACGGAAAACCGCATTACGGTGGCGCGCCAGCGCTACATCCGCGCAGTGCAGGAATACAACGTCACGGTGCGCTCCTTCCCGAGCAACCTGACGGCGATGATGTTCGGCCACAAGGTGAAGCCTTCCTTTGCCGTGGAAAACGAGCAGGCCATTTCGAAGCCGCCCACGGTGGATTTCACGAAGCCCGAACCCGCGCCCGCACCGGCCAAATAACCGTATGACTTCATTTATGCGGGCAGCAGCGGCCACAGCGCTTCTGTTCGTCAGCCTGATTGCCCTGGCCGAAGATCGGCCCGTCCCACCGTTGACGGGCCGCGTGGTGGATGAAACCGCAACCCTGACCGCGGAACAGAAGCGCGCTCTGGAAGCAAAATTGCAGGCGTTCGAGCAGCACAAGGGCAGCCAGATCGCCGTGCTGATTACCGGCACGACGTTTCCCGAGCCGATCGAGTCTTACAGCATCCGCGTTGCCGACGCCTGGAAGATCGGCCGCAAGGGCGTAAGCGACGGCATCGTCGTCGTCGTGGCGAAATCGGATCGCGTCATGCGTCTGGAAGTCGGCTATGGGCTGGAGGGCGCAATACCCGATGCTGTGGCAAGGCGGTTGATCGATGAAGTTTTCATTCCCGGTTACCGCGAAGGTAATTTCTACGAAGGGCTCGATGCCGGCATCGATCGCATGATCAAGGTGATCGACGGCGAACCGTTGCCCGAGGTGAGCCAATCGCAAGCCGGACGCGGCAATCCGCGTTCGATCGAATCCTATTTCGTGCTGTTCATCGTTGCTACGCTGGCATTCGGCGGCCTGCTGCGCAGGCTGCTCGGACGGCTTCCGGCCGCGCTGGTCGCCGGCGCCGGGATCGCTTTTCTCGCGTGGCTGATCGTTGCGCCGATACTGGTTGCACTGCTGGTAGGTGTCGTCGCATTCGTTGTGACGCTGCTCGGTGGAGGCGGCGGCATGCCGGGCAGAATTGGCGGTGGTGGGTTCGGCGGCGGAGGTTTTGGTGGTGGTGGATTCGGCGGTGGCGGCGGTTTCAGCGGAGGTGGGGGAGGATTCGGTGGCGGCGGTGCGTCGGGGCGCTGGTGAGATGAACTGGTCGCGCCTGTTTCGTCATCTGATGTCGCCGCACTGGCGGGTGCGGCGCTCGTTTGCGCCGGCGGCGCTGAGACGCATCGAGCAGGCCATTGCGCTATCCGAAACACGCCATGGCGGCCAGATTCGCTTTGCAGTCGAGCATGCACTGGACACGGGATCACTTCTGCGCGGCCTGTCCGCGCGCGAGCGTGCGGTGGACGTGTTTTCCGCGCTGAAGGTTTGGGATACGGAACACAATAATGGCGTGCTGATCTATTTGCTGCTGGCCGATCGCGATGTCGAAATCATCGCCGACCGCGGCATCCATGGACGCGTCAGCGGGCAAGGCTGGGAAGCGATCTGCCGCGAAATGGAGAGCGCATTCCGCGAGGGACACTTCGAACAGGGCGTGCTGAGCGGGATCGGGCGGGTTTCGGCTTTGCTGGAAATCCAATATCCCGGCGGCCAGCGGGGCCCGAACGAGCTGCCTGACAGGCCGGTCGTGCTTTAGGGGCCGGTGGCCGGTCAAATCGGCCGCGTTCTAGCCCCTATCCTGATCGTGCCAGTGCTTGCGGGTCAGAGAGGCCATGGCTGCAACAATGAACAGGCCGAAGGCGATGATGATTGACGCGAGCGGTAGATCAACTTTGATCATCAGCGCATAGACCCCGAGCAGAACCAGGATCGACAGGTTCTCGTTGAAATTCTGCACTGCGATCGAGTGGCCGGCACCCATCAACAGGTGACCGCGATGCTGCAGCAGGGCGTTCATCGGCACTAGGAAGTAACCTCCCATCGCTCCGATCAGTATCAGCAATACGATTGCAATTCGCCAGTCGGTGACGAACACCATCGTGACGACCAGGAAGCCCATCGCGATACCGACGGGCAATACGCGAACGGAGCGTTTCAACGAGACATACTTTGCCGCTAGCACCGAGCCCAGGGCGACGCCGAGTGCGACGACGGCGGTTAATAAAGTGGCCTGTTCCGGACTGAAATGCAGCGCCATCGGCGCCCATATGAGCACGATCAGGCGCAAAGTCGCCCCTGCTCCCCAGAACAACGTGGTCACGGCAAGCGAAACCTGGCCGAGCGGATCGCGCCACAGCAGCCGGAAGCTGTGCCAGAAATCCTGCATGATGAACACGAGATTGCGCTTTTGCAGCTTGTGGTCGATGGCCACTTTCGGAATATAGAGGTTGATCACCGCAGCAATGAAATAGAGCATCAGGATGACGGTGATCGCCAGTTCCGGAGGCGTGTCGATGCCGGTTTCGATGAGCGGAAAATCGACGCGCGCGAAAACATAGTCGGCGAACTTGTTGCTGATCATGACGCCGCCGAGGATGGAGCCGAGGATGATCGCCGCAACGGTCAGGCCCTCCATCCAGCCATTGGCAAGCACCAGTTTCTGGTGCGGCAGGTATTCGGTCAGGATGCCGTACTTGGCCGGGGAGTACATCGCGGCGCCGACGCCGACGATGCCGTAGGCGAGCAGCGGGTGCAGGCCCATCAGCATGGCTATGCATCCCAGCAGCTTTACCGCGTTGGACACGAACATCACCCGGCCCTTGGGCAGGGAATCGGCGAACGGGCCCACGAAGGGCGCCAGCACGATATAGGCGAACACGAAGAACTGCTGCAGCACGGGAATCTGCCATGCCTCGGCGTTAAGGCTCGCAAGCAGCGCAATCGCGGCAAACAAGAGGGCGTTGTCAGCGAGTGCCGAGAAAAATTGCGCGGCCAGGATGGTATAGAACCCGCGGTTCATGGCGTCGGGGCGGGTGGGGGCGGTGAGTCGGAGTTCTTTTCGTTAACGATCATTGCGTCTTCGGCCGGCGGCTTTATACCACATTAAATGTGCCGGTATTGCGCGTCCGACATAATCAGGCTGCCTGACCCTGTGTCCGAACGCATAGAATAACGACACAGTGCTTCTTATTCCAAAGTTGGGAAAACAAACCATACATGGCCCGCCCGATTCAGGCTAGTTTCGACCTTGCCGCCCTGAAAAACAATTTCGCCGTTGCGCGCCGCCATGCCGGCACGGCGGCAATCATGGCGGTCATCAAGGCCAATGCGTACGGTCACGGCCTGCTGCGCGTGGCGCGTGCGCTGGCGGACGCGGACGGCTTCGCGCTGCTGGAACTCGATGACGCGGTGCGGTTGCGCGATGCAGGATACCGTCAGCGCATCCTTCTGCTGGAGGGTTTCTTTTCGGCCGCGGAATTGCCGGTAATCGTGCATCACGAATTCACCATCATGGTGCATTCCCGCGAACAGTTGCAGTTGCTCAAGACACTGCGGACGGACAAGAAGATCGACGTATTCCTGAAATTCAATACCGGCATGAACCGGCTCGGGTTTGCCCCCGCCGATTCGGCCGGATTGATCGAGGAAGTCAAAGCCCTGTCTTGCGTGGGGAAAATCGTGCTGACGACGCATTTTTCAGATGCCGAAGGTGTGAGCGGCATCGACTGGCAGATGCGCGAATTCGAAAATCGCGTGGCCCGTCCCGGCTACGCCCGCTCGCTGGCCAATTCGGCGGCGTTGCTGCGCTTTCCGGAAGCGCGCGGCGACTGGGTGCGTCCCGGAATCATGCTTTATGGGGCGAGCCCGCTGGAAGATGCAAGCGCGCAGAAGCTCGGCCTGACGTCGGTGATGACACTGAAGAGCGCGATCATCTCGATCCAGCAGCTCAAGCCCGGAGACACGGTGGGTTACGGCAGCCTGTTCTCGGCTGACCGGAACATGCGCATCGGCGTGGTCGCTTGCGGCTATGCCGATGGCTACACCCGGCATGCCTATAACGGTGTGCCGGTGCTCGTGGAGGGGGTACGCGTACCGATGGCCGGGCGCGTATCGATGGACATGCTGTGCGTGGATCTGACCAATGTCCCCCATGCAGCGGTCGGCAGTCCGGTCGTTCTCTGGGGAGAGGGTCTGCCGGTCGAAGAAGTGGCGGCCGCAGCGGGCACGGTCAGCTACGAGTTGCTGTGTGCGATCGCGCGGCGCGTGCCCGTGGCCGAGTCGGACTGAAGCGATGGCGAAGGCGAAAACCATCTACGCCTGCACCGAGTGCGGCGGTCAGACCCTTAAATGGCAAGGCCAGTGCCCGCACTGCACCGCCTGGAATACGCTGGTCGAGACCATTGCCGAGAAGGCGTCGGGATCGCGTTATCAGTCGGTCGCGGAGTCCAGCAGGCTGCAAAAGCTTGTTGACGTCGAGGCCCGTGAAGAACCGCGCCGGCCGACCGGGATCGACGAACTGGACCGGGTGCTTGGCGGCGGGCTGGTGACTGGTGCCGTGGTGCTGATAGGCGGCGATCCGGGCATCGGCAAATCGACGTTGCTGCTGCAGGCGCTTGCGATCCTGGGCGGCAGTTGCAATGCAGTCTATGTGAGCGGGGAAGAATCCGCACAGCAGATCGCGCTGCGGGCGCGGCGGCTGGCGGTCGATGCGTCGTCCCTGAATCTGCTTGCGGAAATCCAGCTGGAAAAAGTGCTGTCCGTGTTGTCGGCGCAAAAACCCGACGTTGCCGTGATCGACTCGATTCAGACCATCTATTCCGAGGCGCTGCAGTCTGCGCCGGGCAGCGTCGCGCAGGTACGCGAATGCGCGGCGCAATTGACGCGTTTTGCCAAGTCTTCCGGCACCGCGCTGCTGCTCGTCGGCCATGTCACCAAGGAAGGCACGCTGGCCGGTCCGCGCGTACTCGAGCACATGGTCGATACCGTGCTGTATTTCGAGGGCGACACGCACTCCAGCTTCCGCCTGGTGCGCGCGATCAAGAACCGCTTTGGCGCCGTCAATGAACTGGGCGTGTTCGCGATGACCGAGCGCGGATTGCGCGGCATCTCCAATCCATCCGCGCTGTTTCTGTCGCATCACGAGACGCAAGTGGCTGGCTCGTGCGTGATGGTCACCCAGGAAGGCAGTCGTCCGCTGCTGGTGGAGGTGCAGGCACTGGTGGACGAGGCGCACGCGCCGAATCCGCGACGGCTGAGTGTGGGCCTCGAACAGAACCGGCTGGCCATGTTGCTCGCTGTGCTGCACCGCCACGCCGGCATTGCCGCATTCGACCAGGATGTTTTCGTCAACGCAGTCGGTGGCGTCAAGATCGACGAGCCGGCGGCGGATCTGCCGGTGTTGCTCGCGATCGTGTCGTCGTTGCGCAACAAGCCGTTGCCGGAAAAGCTCATCGCTTTCGGCGAAATCGGGCTGGCCGGCGAAGTGCGGCCCGTGCAGCGCGGCCAGGAACGACTCAAGGAAGCGGCAAAACTCGGCTTCAAACTTGCGATCATTCCGAAGGCGAATGCGCCCCGGACCGCAATCGAGGGGATCGAAGTGGTCAGCGTGGAACGCGTGGAAGAGGCGGTAGCAAGAGTGCGCTGAGGAAAGCCACCAGCACCAGCGCAGCGCAAATGTTTCTCAGCGCAGCAGGAACAGTATTGCGGCCGCAACCACCATGAACCCGCTGCCGATCCAGACCAGCTTCAGTTGTCCCGCCGTCATGCCGGATGACATGGCATTGTGTCCGGCCGCTGCCGAATGTTGCCAGGTTGCGCTGCCCGATGCTGTCGAAGCTGCGGCGGCACGCTTTGCATCCGCCAGCGACTTGAGCCGTGCGATCTTCTGCGTTTCCGAAAATTTATCGAGATCTTTCTCCATGCCCGTCAGCGCGGCAAGGCGCATGGTGGCGTCGAACGAATCGAACGCTTTCGACAGGCCAAGCACGGGGTTGGTGGATTCGTTCGCGGGTGAGGACATGTCCGCCTGCGCCGAATCCGTTTCGGCATCCCCGTCTGCCATCTCCAGAATTCGCGCCTCCTTGTCTTCCTGGCGAGTAAGCGGCGAGGCCGGCTCGACAAAGGGTGCGTTCTTCGGGTCGACGGCCATTCCCGCTTCAGTGGAAACCCTCGGCGCCGCAGACTCGCCGGAGAGTTCCGACAGCGCCTGGCGCAGGTCATGCGAAAGATCTCTTGCCTTCTGGTAGCGATCGTCCAGATTCTTGGCCAGCGCCTTGGCAATGATGAAGTTGAGCACGTCCGGCAAATCCGGGTTCAACGTTTTCGGCGCAGGCGGATTGAAGTTCATGGTCTGGTACATCACGCCATGGATGTTGTCGGCGACGAACGGCGACGTGCCGGTCAGCATTTCATAGAGCACCACGCCCAGCGAGAAGATGTCGGAGCGCGTGTCGGCGCGCTTGCCGGAGACCTGCTCCGGCGACATGTATTTGGGCGACCCCAGAATCATGCCGGTCATGGTCTTGACCTCGTTGGTGCGCATGCGCGCAATGCCGAAATCGGTGATTTTCACCAACCCGTCGTTCAACACCATAATGTTGGCGGGCTTGATGTCGCGATGGATGATCTGCCGGTCATGAGCGAATTGCAGGCCTTCGGCAACCTGTGCACCGATATCCAGGGCATGGGCGATCCGGATGGGAACGCGTGACTGGATCAGCCGGCGCAGTTCCTGGCCTTCCAGAAATTCCATCGCCATGTAAGCGACGCGATCGCTGCGCCCGATGTCGTGGATGGTGACGATGTTGCGGTGGGACAGGCCGCCCGCAGCCTTGGCTTCCTGGTAGAAGCGTGCCTCATACTCGGCGAGTTCTTCCTTCGGCAATGTCAGGTTGATGGTCTTGATGGCGACGATCCGGTCGAGCATCGGATCGCGAGCCTTGTAGACCGTGCCCATGGCACCCTGCCCGAGCTCCGACATGATCTCGTAGCGCCCCAGCGTGGTGGTGGATGTCCCGTTGATCATGGCTGTTTCGGCTGCTTTGCCTTGACGCTCTTGAACATCGGGCCCCAGATCGGGTGGCCGGCTTCCGCGGCGTTGAGTTCGAACTTCGGATCGAGTTCCAGCGCGATGGCAAATTCCTCGCGGCAGGTGAGCTGCTGGCTGGAAACGCAGGCGATGAACGCGAGGTATTTGTGCGCCTTGACGCGGTCGGGCCGGCTCAGGCCTTCTTCCAGCGCGAATTGCATGCGCCGCTTCGCGATCTTGTAGTTGCCTTCCTCGTAGTTCTGCACGCCTTCTTCCAGGTAACCATTGCCGGCATTGCGGGTAGCGCCCAAATCCTTGAATGGGCCGGTCTGGCAGCCGACCGTGAGCAAGGCGGCAAGAATCAGTATCAGGATCCGGATGTTGAGCATGTTCTTCTAGTTGAACTTGTGCTTGATGCGAACCTTCTGGTCCGCCTTCACGTCGACGACTTGCGTGAAGACCGGAAAACCGCCGTTTTTGATCTCGATCTTGCGTTTGCCCGGCGCAACTTCGACTTCATTGACGGGGGGGCTGACGCCGATACGGTCCCCATCGACATAAACTTCACCCCAAGGTGCGATCGCCAGCGTGATCACAGCGGTACCGGTGGCGGCGGCCGGCGCCTCCGGTTCGGCAGCGGCTTTGTCTCGCGACAGGAAGGCGAATGGCGACGGCTTGGCTTCCTTCTTTTCAGCGGCATCGGAATTCGGCGCGGGCAGGCTGATCTCCGGTTGCGCGGTTTCCACCCGCGCCACCGTTGTTCTGTGCTTTTTCGCGGCCGCTTTGCGTGGCGCCGGGCTCCTCCCGTCATCGGGCCGCGTGGCCTGCGACGTCTTTGGCGTATTGCGCTCCGCGGGCTGCGACACCGCAGAGACCTCGCCATGGCCGAGCAGATTGACCACCACCGCCAGTGCAAATGCACCGACGGACAGAGCGGCCGTGCCCAAGGCGATGGTCCGGTTGTTCAGCCAGGGTTCGATACGTGAGAGCAGGGGCGGCCAGGATCGGGAACCGGTGGCGAGGGTCGCGGACGAGGCTTGGCGTTTGCCTTCATGCGTGGAGGCCTGGGCGCGCTCGGCGGGGGAACGGATGCCGCTGCCGCGCGAGTTGGTGTAGCCGACGCTGTAGACCTCATGTTCGCGCACGTGCTTGTCGGTGCGAGAACCTTCGTAGTTGAAAAGCTTGGTATAGCCCTCGGAGATATGCAATACCACCTCGTAATAGGAGCGCGAGACCAGTATCTGGCCGGGTTTCGCAAATCCCATGATGCGCTGGGCGACATTGATGCCATCGCCGATTATGTTGGGCTGGCTGTTGAGGTCGCGAACCAGGCGCACCGGGCCGAGGTTGATGCCGATGCGGGCCGGCAGGCGGGGCGGGTCGCCGGCTTTCGGGGCAAAGGCCTCGCGCAGGCTCATGGCCACGAACAGCGCGTCCTCGGGATCGCCCAGAAAATTGACCGCCACGCCGTCGCCGGTGTCGAGAATAATGCGGTCGTTCGGTGCAATGTCGCGAATCGATTCCGCGATCAGCCCATTGAACCGGTCTTTGAGCTGGATTTGTTCCGAGACCGGCTTCTTCGAGTACTCCGCGATGTCGAGGAACAGCACGCTGCAGATGAACGTGCGGTTGGCGCGCTCGGGCATCATCTGGGCGTCACCTGCGGCTTCGGCATCGAACGGTTCCTTGGCGGAGCTTGGGCCTTCCGGGGGAGGTGAATCTTATCACCATTCGCGCGCTCGTCCCTACAAGGAATTGTTAAATTTTCCACTGGCGTCAAGCCCTTTCAGAGCAATCTTCCATGGCTTTCTAGGTTCGCGGGGCAGTCCGGTCCGCCGCTTCCGGCGGCCGCAATCCCGTATCATTCAGCCGGGTTTGCCGCGGGCTTGCGGCGCCCGCGAGCAGGCCTTTTGATGTGTTTTTTGGCATTTCCCGGAGCAACCTTGAACCGCAGGAGCAACCTTGAACCGCAACAGTCCTTACGACACCGGCTTGAATCGAAATCCGGCCAATTATGTTCCGCTTTCCCCCTTGTCCTTCCTTGCGCGTGCCGCCGAGGTCCACCCGGACAGGATGGCCGTCATTCATGGTGACCGGCACGCCACCTGGGGCGAAATCTACCGGCGTTGCCGCAGGCTGGCCTCGGCCCTGGTCCGGCGCGGCATTGGCGCCGGCGACACCGTCGCAGTGATGGCGCCGAACGTGCCGGCAATGTACGAGGCGCACTTCGGCGTGCCGATGACCGGTGCCGTGCTGAACACTCTGAACACGCGGCTCGACGCGCAAGCCATTGCATTCATGCTCAATCACGGCGCGGCGAAGGCGTTGCTGACCGACCGGGAATTCTCCCCGACCATTGCTGCAGCATTGCGTCAGGTCGAGCGGGAGGTGCTGGTCATCGACATCGATGATCCGCTCGGTGGCGGCGGTGAACTGATCGGCGCGATGGATTACGAGGCCTTCCTCGACACCGGCGAGGCAGATTTTGCATGGACTTTGCCCGGGGACGAATGGAACGCGATTGCGCTGTCCTATACATCCGGCACGACTGGCAACCCGAAGGGCGTGGTGACCCATCACCGCGGCGCCTACCTGAACGCGGTCGGCAATATCGTGACCTGGGCGATGCCACATTTCCCGGTTTATCTGTGGACGCTGCCGATGTTCCATTGCAACGGCTGGTGCTTCCCGTGGACGCTCGCCGCCGTGGCCGGCACCAGCGTCTGCCTGCGCAGGGTGGAAGCCAAACCGGTATTCGACCTGATCCGCCGCCATAAGGTGACGCATTTCTGCGGAGCGCCGGTGGTGCACAACATGCTGATCAATGCGCCCGCTGAAATGCGTGCCGGCATCGACCACAAGGTATCGGCGATGATCGCCGGCGCCGCACCGCCGCAGACGGTCATCGAAGGCATGGAGCGCATAGGCGTGGACTTGACGCACGTCTATGGCCTGACCGAGGTGTATGGCCCGGCCTGCGTATGCGCGAAGCATCCCGAGTGGGAGGTTTTGCCGTCGGCGAAACGCGCGGAACTCAATGGCCGGCAGGGCGTGCGCTATGAGTTGCAGGAAGGCATGGATGTGCTCGACCCGAAGACCATGCAGCCGGTGCCTCGCGACGGGCAGACCATGGGCGAGATTTTCTTCCGCGGCAACATCATCATGAAGGGCTACCTGAAGAATCCGCAGGCGACCGCGGATGCTTTCGCGGGCGGCTGGTTCCATACCGGCGACCTGGCCGTGATCGATGCCAGCGGTTACGTCAGGATTAAGGATCGTTCCAAGGACATCATCATCTCGGGCGGCGAAAACATTTCGACCATCGAAGTCGAGGATGTGCTCTACAGCCATCCCCACGTCCTGGAGGCGGCGGTGGTGGCCATGCCGGATGAGAAATGGGGCGAGACGCCGTGCGCCTTCGTCACGCTGAAAACCGGCGCGCCGGCGGTCACCGGGCAGGAGATCATCGCCTTCTGCCGCGGGCGTCTGGCGCACTTCAAATGTCCGCGCAAAGTGGTATTCGGTCCGTTGCCGAAGACGTCGACCGGCAAGATCCAGAAAAATGTCCTGCGTGAGCAGGCTAAGACTGCATAGACCCTGTCGCAGAGGATTCCAGTAGGTTTTGTTCTGCCTCTGTATTCTCCGTGCCTTTGTGGTGAAGGTCTTGATTGGGGAATTTCGGATGTGCTGCGGTAGAATCCGCATTCTTTTCAATCTAGCCAAGGGTTCGCGAAATGAAGGTACTGGTCCCGGTCAAGCGGGTGGTGGACTACAACGTCAAGGTGCGCGTAAAGCCGGATGGTTCGGGCGTGGAAACCGCCAACGTGAAAATGTCGATGAACCCGTTCGACGAAATCGCGGTGGAGGAGGCGATGCGCCTGAAGGAAGCCGGCGTTGCGACGGAGATCGTCGCGGTGTCGATCGGCTCCGCGCAATGCCAGGAGACCTTGCGAACGGCGCTGGCGATCGGCGCTGACCGCGCGATCCTGGTCGAGACCGGCGTTGAAATCCAGCCCCTGGCGGTGGCGAAGCTGCTCAAGGCGATCGTGGCGAAGGAGCTGCCCGGACTGGTGATCCTGGGCAAGCAGGCCATCGACGACGATTCCAACCAGACCGGGCAGATGCTGGCTGCATTGCTGAACTGGTCGCAAGCGACGTTCGCATCGAAGCTGAAAGTCAGCGGCGCCACTGCGGAAGTCACGCGCGAAGTCGATGGCGGACTGGAAACGATTTCGATCAAATTGCCCGCGGTGGTGACGACCGACCTGCGCCTGAACGAGCCGCGCTATGTGACGTTGCCGAACATCATGAAGGCGAAAAAGAAACCGTTGGAAACGCTGACGCCTGAAGCGCTTGGCGTCGATGTCGCACCGCGGCTGAAAACGCTCAAAGTGCAGGAGCCGCCGAAACGCAGTGCCGGCAAGCTGGTCAAGAGCGTGCAGGAGCTGGTCGAAAAACTCAAAAGCGAAGCGAAGGTCATCTGATGGCTATTCT
>JANXPQ010000517.1 GCA_025357235.1 Betaproteobacteria bacterium | reverse complement strand
CAATCGCGCTGCACAGAAAGATAGATAGTTTCACGGACGCGCATCCCGTCGTGCTGCAGAGCAAGTCGCGCATCAGCCCCGCGCGTCGCCGCTACGCCGGCATCATGATGGACATGTTCTATGATCATTTCCTGGCGAAGTACTGGCGCGAATTCCATGACGAGCCGCTCGATGAATTCACCGCCAGGATCTATGCGATCCTCGCCCGGCGGCATGCAATGCTGCCGGAAAGACTTCAGCAGATGGCGCCCGCAATGGCGCAATGGAATTGGCTGGCGTCCTACGCTGAAATCGGTTCGATCCACACCGCCCTCGATCGCATGGGCCGGCGACTGAAGTACCAGAATCGATTGCTGGATTCAGCCGATGAACTGGTGGAGCACTACGCCGGACTCGAAGCGGATTTCCGTGCATTCCTGCCGCAGGTTCGGCAGTTTGCGAAGCGTCATCACCTTGCCATTGTCGACTGACCGTTTTTCAGTACCGGTACCCTTCCAGCACCAGGTCCTGATACTCGGGGTGCCGATGGAGGAAGCCCGCGGTGAACGGGCACAACGGCATGACCTTGAGTTCTTGCGCGCGGGCATAGTCCAGCGCCGTGCGCACGATCAGGCTGGCAATTCCCTTGCCTTCCAGTTCGACCGGAACCTCGGTGTGCTCGATGACGATCTTTTCGCCAACGAGAAGATATTTCGAGAAGGCGATCTTGCCGTCCAAGCTGATTTCGAAGCGCTTCGCTGCGGTGTTGTGGATGACGGGCAAGTCGGCTTCATTCGTCATGTTCTATTCCAAAAAAGTTCATCTCAATATCCGCGTCCTCCGCGGTGTGAGTTATGAATGAACAGGTCAGCAGGGCGGGCGATGTTGCGCCCATGGGCGGATGCGCTCGAATGCGCGCGACGCCTGCAGTACGCGCAGATCGCGGTGCCGGCCCGCCACGATCTGCAATCCGACCGGCAATCCGGCGGGCGTGAACCCGCATGGGCATGTCGCCGCCGGCAGCCAGGTGAGGTTGAACGGATAGCTGAAGCCGGCCCAGCGTATCCAGTCCCACGGATGCTGTTCCCAATGCGGCGGGATCAGATGATCGGCGGGAAATGCCGCGACCGATAGCGCCGGCGTCAGCAACAGATCGTAACGCTCGAACAGTGCGCGCACCTTGTCGTACAGCGCGAGCCGTTTTTCATCTAGCCGGCAATATTCCGCGGCGCTGAACTTCATGCCGTGCTTCACCAGCGCGACCAGTCCGGGGTCCATGCGGACTTCCCATTCATCGAGCAAAGGCCCCAGCCGGCTGGTGAAGTTCGCAGCGAAATGCATGTGCTCCATTTCGATCGGGTTGTCCCAGCCCGGCTTGATTTCATCGACTGTGCAACCGAGTTCTTCGAACGCAGTTGCCGCTTGGCGAACCGGCCCGGTCACTTCCGCATCCACTTTCAGGTAACCGAGGTCCGGACTGTAGGCGACCCGGAGGCCGGCGATGCCTTCGTCGAGACGCGAGACAAAATCCTCCGGCGCGGACTCGAGGCTGGTCATGTCGCGATCGTCGGGCCCCGCCATCGCCTGCAACATCAGCGCTGCATCGGCAACCGTGCGCGTCAGCGGTCCGACATGCGAGATCAGGCCGTTCGCCGGTGTCGGCCAGTAAGGCACGCGTCCGTGCGAAGGCTTGATGCCGTAAACGCCGCAGAACGCCGCCGGCATGCGGATCGAGCCGGCGCCATCCGATCCCTGGTGGATCGGGCCGATCCCCGCCGCGGCGCAGACGCCTGCGCCGGCGCTGGATGCCCCGGCATTCATACCCTGCTTCCAGGGATTGTGCGTTATGCCGGTGAGCGGACTGTTGCTGACGCCACTCCAGCCGAATTCGGAAACCGTGGTCTTGCCGATCGAGATCGCGCCGGCCAGGCGCAGGCGCTCGACGTGAAGGTGGTCGAAATCCGGAATACGGTCGCGATGGATGTGCGATCCGGCCATGGTGCGCACGCCGCGCGTAAACGCCAGATCCTTGATGCTGGTCGGCACGCCGTGCAGAATTCCCAGCGGACGGCGCCGCATTACGGCCTCTTCAGCCCCGGCGGCCGCCTTCATTGCGGCTTCAAAGGTCGGCGTACAGATCGCATTGAGCCGCGGATTCAGGGCTTGCGCTCTGGCGATCGTCTCGCGCATGACTTCCACCGGCGAAACGGCTTTTTCCCTGATCATGCGGGTCAGTTCGGTGGCGGGGATGAAACTGAGCTCTTTGCTCATTTTATTTTCGCTCCAGGTAGCGGATGTCAGGCAGGTGTGGAGGCACGCGCAATCATTCTAACTGCGGACTGCTTCCGGGCATCATGCCCAGCTTGTCCCCAACCGACGACAGAAATTTTTCCTTCAAAACAATAGCATTATGCTTATCGCCCGCGTGGGTGACGCCATCCGGGGACAGTCGCAGCGGTTTTGCCGCCCTTCCTGTCCTGCATGCATCCGTTAACCCGCTGAATGTAAAACGCTACGGCAGTACTGGCACGATGCTTGTGTGACGCTTGACTATGCGCATCAGCTACGGCATTTCACGAACGATACAAGCAACCGCGAGCGATGCAGTGACCCATCACCCGTCCATCCCATCGAGAGACAAAAAAAAATGAAAACCCAAAACGCAAAATCCAGGTTCATATCCAGGCTGCTCGTCGTCTGCCCGCTGCTGGTTTCAGCCGGCCTGCTTGCCAACATGACGACGCTGACCGCAGCCCCGCACTACCAGCCCGCCGAGGTCCAGCCCATCTGGATGAAAATAGACCTGAACGGCGACGGCAAAATCAGCCGGGAAGAACTCAGCGAAGAAGATCCCCGGCTGCTCAGCAAGTTCGACCAGGCCGACCTGGACCACGACGGCACCCTGAGCCTGCGCGAACTCGAACTCCTGCTGCTGAGCGTTTAACCGTTTTGCGCGGGAGCAGCTCAATCGATAGCCGCCACCACCCGCCCGACGATGCCGCCGGCCTTCAACTGATCGAGCGTCCCGCTCACTTCCGAGAGCGGGCGTTTCTCGATCGGAATCGGCTTGATCTTTCCCGCGCGCGCCATCGCAATGACTTCCTTCAGCTCGGCGACGTTGCCGACGCTGGAACCCTGGATTCTCCACGCGCGCTGTACCACCAGCACCAGCGATACCGGGATTTCTCCGCCGTAAAGTCCCACGACGATCAACTTCCCGCCTTTGCGTAAGGCGCCGAGCGCCAGCGTGGCCGTATCGGCGGCGCCGACCAGATCGACGGCGCCGTACAACGGACCCCCCGCCGCTTCCAGCAGTTTTTTCGCCGCATCCGGATCGCGGCCGTTGACTGTCGCGGCGGCGCCTTCTTTCTTCGCCACCTCGAGTTTCTTGTCGTCGATATCGACGACGACGATGCGTTCGTGGCCGATGGCTTTGAGCATTTCGATCGCCATCAGGCCCAGGCCGCCGGCTCCAAACACCGCCACCCATTCGTCGCGCGGGATCGGCTTCAATTGCGCCACGGCCGAATACGTCGTCAGTCCCGAGCAGGACAGCGTCGCGGCCCACATGGGATCGATCCCGCTTGCGTCCACCAGATACTTCGCGTGCGGCACCAGCAGATGATCGGCGTAGCCGCCCGGACGCTGGATGCCGATCCAGCGCGGCGTCATGCAATGGTTGTCCATGCCTTCCAGGCAACGTGCGCACTTGCCGCAGCCGACCCACGGGCACACCAGCCGATCCTGTCCGATCGGCACATCCTTCGCGTCCGGTCCCGCGGCGATCACGGTGCCGAACGGCTCATGGCCCAGGGTCACCGGCGGATTCATGCCACGGTCGCTCATGTTGAAGCGTTTGCCCCCGCCCAGGTCGAAGTAGCCGTCGCGGATGTGCACGTCGCTGTGGCAGACCCCGCAGTACTTGAGCTTCAGGAGCACTTCGGTACCGGTCGGCTTCGGCGTCGCCTTCTCCGCTTTCTGCAAAGGCTTGCCCCACTCGACCACGTCGTAACTCAGCATTGCATTCTCCTCGTTATGTTTTTATCGACATCTGCCTCGTGGCCGAATCCTAGCACCGTGCGGTGCAGTTCGTGAAAACTGCGGAATTCACCACAGATATTAGAACCACTTCGACTTGCGGAATCGATAGAACAGATAGAGGTCGATCGACACCATAATGCCGACCGCCAGGGGATAACCGTAGGCCCATTCGAGCTCCGGGATGTTTTTGAAATTCATGCCGTACACGCCGGCAATCAACGTCGGTACCGCCACGAGCGCGGCATAGGAGGCCAGGCGTTTGGTCACTTCGCTTTCCTGTATGGTCAGCAGCGACAGGTTGACCGTGATCGCCGTCGTCACCATTTCGCGCAGGCTTTCGATCGACTGGTTGAGGCGCACGAGATGGTCATAGATGTCGCGGAAATATTCCTGCAGGCGCGAGCACTGGTAAGGCACGCGTCCGCCATAGAGTTTGCCGATGGCTTCCAGCAGCGGACTGGTCGCATGCTTGAGCGTCATGAGTTTCTGCTTGAGCCCGTACAGCGATTCGATGATCGCGCGGCTGTTCTGGCCGGCGAAGATGAGCGTCTCGATTTTCTCGAGTTCGACTTCGAGCGCGTCGAGCACCGGAAAGTAACGATCCACCACGGCATCCGTGATCGCGTACAACACATAGCCCGCGCCGTAACTCAGCAATTCCGGTTCGCGTTCGGAGCGGGCGCGCACGCCCAGGAACCCCCGCTGCGTGCGACTGCGGACGGAAAGGATGTAGTTGCGGCCCACGAAGACATCGACCTCGCCGACGTTCAGTTCGTCCCCCACCATTTCGACGATGTGCAGCACGGCGAACAACGTGTCGCTGTATTCCTCGATCTTGGGCCGCTGATGGCCGTGGAGCGCATCCTCGACTGCAAGGTCGGGCAAATCGAACTCCTTGTGCATTGCGTCGAGCTCTTCGCGCGTGGGTTCGAACAAGGCGACCCAGACGAAGCACTCCGGCTGGCAGACGTAGCTGTGGATTTCGCCGGGCGGGATGTCGGCGAGCTTTTTCCCGCCCTCGTAGGCTACGCAATTAATGAACATGATTTTTCTCCCTTGCAGAATCCTAGCATCGCTGAGTTCGCTTCGCGCAATGAATGCTTTTCACCGCAGAGGCACAGAGGGCGCGGAGAAGAATCAAAAAACAAGAGTGGGATTGCCCAGCTACTGTCCGCACAAGTCATCGTATGACCAGATTCGCGCGTTTTTATTCTGTTGTTCCTCTGCGCCTCTGCGATGAGAATTGTTTTGGTTTTGTCCCTAGTAAGGACGTCGGCCGATATAGTTGCCGGGGGGATCATAGTTGCAGGCCACGATTAAAGTTTTGTTGCAGATCGCTTCACCGCAACCGAGCGCAGTGGTGTCGCGCCAGATCATCTGCGTGTAGTGGCCGGCGGGATGCCAGTCCGATTCCGTCAGTACGCCGCCGTGGTAATCCTTCTTTTCCGTTTCCCAGCCCTTGGCCGCATCCACTGCCGTGTAGTAGCCGGCAGTGCCCTGAAACAGATTCTCGCCATACTTGTGTTGCGTGCGATGCGCCATCCTGCAGGTCGTGGCGGCAAGATGGTCCGCCCATTCCTGCGCATGGGCGGCCAGCACCGGCGACCATTTGAGCGGGCCCACGCCGACATCGGCGCGCACCTTGTCGTGATACGCGGTGATGGCGCGCGCGTCTCCGGCGGACATTTTCGAACCGGAACCGGGTTTGTCCGCAGGCGTCGCCCCGACCGACGCCGGCAGAGGTTTCCCCGGCTGCGGCGCACAACCCGCCATGAGCAGAAGAACCGGCAGGATATGCGCGCGCCGCATCAGTCGCCGTACTTCGCCAAGGTCGCGTTGATGCTCGCATTGGACAACGCGGCCGGCGCGTAACCGAACGTTCCCTGCTCGCGCAATTCGCGCATCGCGCGTTGCACGAAAGCAAGCGCGGCGACCGACAAGCTGCCGCCGATGCTGACACGCTTGACGCCCAACCTCTCCAGGTCGGCGATACTCAATGCGCTGGCCGAACCACCGCGGGCGCCGAGCACGTTCAGCGGCCCACGGATCTCGCGCACCAGCCTGCCGATCGTATCCGCATCCATCGGTCCGGGAACGAACAGGCAATCCGCGCCCGCTTCGCGATAGGCATTCGCGCGCTTCACTGCCTCGGTGAAATTAGCGGCGTCCGCGCCACGGCGCGTCAGGTAGGGATCGGTGCGCGCGTTCAGGACAAATGGCCAGCCCGCTCCGCGCGCTGCTTCTGCGCCCGCGCGGATGCGGTCGCACGCGAGTTCGAAATCGAACAAGGGCTGGTCGCTGCGGCCGGTGGCATCTTCGATGTTGCAGCCGACCGCGCCTGCCTCGATTGCGCCCCGCAAAGTAGTCGCCACGTCTTCCGGTCTGGCGCCATAACCAGCCTCGAGATCCGCCGTCACCGGCACCGGAACCGCTGCGACGATCCGGGCCACGCGATCGAGCATGCGACCCCGGCTGACGCGCTGGCCGTCGGGCAGGCCCATGGCGAACGCGACGCCCGCACTGGTGGTCGCAATTGCCGGGAACCCCGACTCCACCATCATGATCGCGCTGCCGGCGTCCCATGCGTTGGGCAGGACCACGATGCCGGATTCGACATGGCTCCTCGCGAATTTCGCGCCCTTCTCTGCCTGGCTGCTCATGCGCGTTCTCCCTTACCCTGTATTCCTGTCTTCCGGAAAATTTCCTGCTGGTGCTCGCCCAGCAGCGGCGGGGCCTTTGCGCAATCGAGCGGCGTCGCCGACATCCTGATCGGACTCGCCGTCATCTTCAACGTGCCCGCGGGGGCATAAGGGACTTCGACCACCATGCCTCGCGCCCTGACCTGCGGATCGTCGAACACGCGGTCGATGGAATGGATCGGGCCACAGGAGACGCCGACCTTTGCCAGCGCTTCGCTCCAGTCGGCGACCGGGCGGGCGCGGAAAACAGCTTCGAGCAGCGGCGTGACGAGGGCGCGATGGCGCACCCGCGCCGAATTGGTGGCAAAGCGTTCGTCGCGCGCAATTTCGGGACAACCCGCGGCTTCGCAGAGTTTCCTGAACTGGGCATCGTTCGCGGCCGCGACGATGACGTAGCCGTCCGCGCATTCGAATACCTGGGAGGGCAGCACGCTCGGATGCACGCCGCCGTTTCGTTTCGACACCACGCCCGCGCCGAGAAAAGCGGAGCCGATGTTGGCCATCGATGCCACGCCGACGTCGAGCAGGCCGATGTCGATGTGCTGGCCTTCGCCGGTTTCCCTCCGGTGCAGCAGTGCCGCGAGAATGCCGATCACGGCATACTGACCGGACATCAAATCCACCACCGCGACGCCGACCCGTTGCGGCTTGGTGCCTGGACTGTCCTCCGGTTCGCCCGTGACGCTCATCATGCCGCACATCGCCTGCGCGATCGGGTCATAGCCCGCGCGTTCCGCGTAGGGGCCAGTCTGGCCGAATCCGGTGATCGAGCAATAGATCAGACCCGGATACAATTTGTGCAGCGATGCGTAGTCGAGGCCGTACCGCGCGAGGTCGCCTACCTTGTAATTCTCGACGAGGACGTCGCACTTGCCCGCGAGATCACGAATCCGCTTCTGCGCATCCGCATCGGCGAGATCGAGCGTGACCGATTTCTTGCCGCGGTTGCAGCCGGCGAAGTAAGTGGTCTCGGTGGTGTCGTTGCTCTGCGCATCCTTCACATACGGCGGCCCCCAGCCGCGCGTATCGTCGCCCGTTCCCGGCCGCTCGACCTTGATGACCTCGGCACCGAGGTCGGCCAGGATCTGCGTCGCGTGCGGCCCCGCCAGCACCCGCGTCAGGTCCAGGACTCTTATGCCTTTCAGTGGTCCGCTCATTTGTCTCACCATTAAGTCAAAACCATCTCCACCCAACACGGAGGCACGGAGGGCACTGAGGACACAGAGAAATGCAAGGACGGAGAAATGGATAGTCGGTTCATTCTCGCAGCAGCCAGTCCGACATCCGATGCGGCCGTTACCTTCACATTTTTGTTTTCCTCCGTGCCCTCTGTGCCCTCCGTGCCTCTGTGTTGGGTGTAGGAAGTACGCTGTAGAGATGTAGACACAGTATTATGTCGCACAGAGGAGAAAAACAGCATGAATGTCAGAACAGAAGAAGCGGCGACCGCGCTGATGCGCGATCACGCCGCAAAAAGCAAGATCGTGCCTTTCGCGCGGGACTACGGCGCAACCGACCTGGCGGGGGCGTATGCGATCCAGGCGGCTTACGTGAAGCGGCTGGAAGCGATCCTCGGCCGTCGCGTGGGCTATAAGATCGGGCTGACGTCGAAACGCATGCAGGAAATGTGCGGCGTGAATCATCCGAACTCCGGCGTGGTGTTCGAGAAAAGATTGCACAAGAGCGGCGTCGCGCTCTCCCTTTCCAGGCTCGGCCGGCTCGGCATCGAGTTCGAATGCTGTGCCCGCCTCGGCACTTCGCTGGCGCCGCGCGGCAGGCCGTATACGCTCGAGGAAGTCGCCGCCGCGGTGGATGCCGTGTGTCCCGCCTTCGAAGTCATCGACGACCGCAATTCCGACTATCCGCTCGATCTTCTCTCGCTGGTCGCGGACAATTCATGGAACGAAGGCAATGTGCTCGGAGAATTCAAGAACACCTGGCCCGACCTCGGCACGGCGACGAGCGTGCTGGCGTGCAACGGCAAGGTTATCGACGAAGGCAAGGGCGCCGACGTGCTCGGGCACCCGTTCGAGCCGCTGCGCTGGCTGGCAAATAATCTCAATGAACTGGGCCAGACGCTGAACAAGGGCGAGATCGTGCTAACCGGAAGCTGGATTACTACCCGCTTTCCCAAGGCGGGGGAGCATTACAAATATACGATCAAGGGCGTGGGGTCGGTGGAGATTACCCTGACGGCATAAAATGGAAGGGTCACCGTTCTTCCCGGTTGGGACTCCAGTGGCGGGTGATTTATCGGGTTTTCGGCAACGTTCTACTGATCCAGGTTATTCAAGTCACTCCTCACGACTATCGGAGGCCATGATATGAAAGAGTTTCGTCCCGCGAAGTAGAGGATTGAGGTTTCTGTTGGCGAATCTGTCCGGATTCTTCGCGATCTTCAGGAGTTGAGCCAAAGTCAGCTTTCCAAACTCACCGGCATTCCCCAGGCCACCATTTCCGCCATGGAAATGGCTCTTTGAGGGCTGTGACTTATGCAGAGATACCGGAGCAACACTCAGGTCATCGGGCTTTGCACAATTGGAGGTCAGTCCGATCGTTCTGCCCACCATGTTTATCCCCATTCGACATCAGATTACGGCAATGTGCGTAAATTGATCGAGGGGCATGACATGGGATCGCTCCTTACGTTACCGGGAAACGGACGCATTCAAAGAGCGGGCACATTGTCGGTATGCGAAGATTGCCGCCTTGGGAATCAGCCAAACTGTCGCTTCAACCGGACCCACGCAGGCGGCCTTTGGCCACCTGTGTGGGCCGGCTAAGCTTAGCGTTCGGTGGCACGATAGGGCACGCTCAGGGTCGATATCCACTGGGCTGCTTGTGTTAAGGGTTGTGCGATGCCTGCCCTGAGGCGCAGGCGTGCGAGGACGTGACGACGTCGCGCGGGCGGGCGTCGTACAAGCCTCGAGGGAGGAAACCGC
>JANXPQ010000481.1 GCA_025357235.1 Betaproteobacteria bacterium | reverse complement strand
GCGCTGATGGAATGGGAAACCATCGACGCGGAACAGGTCAATGACATCATGGAGGGCCGCCCGCCGCGTCCACCCAAGCCGCCGGCAAACACGCAGACGCCGCCGCCCCCGTCGCAGGGCAGCGCCACTGCGCCGGTGACGGCTACCCCGGTGCGGGAAGCCTGAGCTGGGTGAGGCGTGACGCGTAAGGGGTGAGGCGTAAAAACCTCCCCCTTACTCTTTGGTAAATTCGGCATCTCCTGCGTTGACTCAAGATGAGCGTTAACGAGTCTTCAACCGCGCCTCCCGCTTCATGCCTCACGCCGTTCTAAGGCTTGGCCGATTTTCGCTGTCGCTCGAGCGCCCGCTCATCATGGGCATTGTCAATGTCACGCCGGACTCATTTTCCGACGGGGGCGAATTTCTCGACGCTGGCCGCGCCCTCGACCAAGCTCGACAATTGATCGATGAAGGCGCTGATATCCTCGACATTGGCGGAGAATCGTCGCGGCCGGGCGCGGAACCGGTCGAAGTCGCGGAGGAATTGCGGCGCGTGCTGCCGGTCCTCGAAAAACTCGTCGATCTGCCAGTGCCCGTTTCGGTGGATACCTGCAAGCCAAAAGTCATGCGCCGCGCGATCGCTGCCGGCGCCTCGATGATCAACGACATCTTTGCCCTGCAAGCGGACGGTGCGCTTGAAGCGGTCGCGGAATCGAATGCAGCCGTGTGCCTGATGCACATGCAGGGCGCGCCGCGAACCATGCAACACGCCCCGCACTATCACGACGTGGTCGGCGAAGTGGAAACCTTCCTCGTCAAACGTGCAGTCGCCGCGCAGGCCGCCGGCATCGCGCACGATCGCATCGTGCTCGACCCGGGCTTCGGCTTTGGCAAGACGGCGCAACACAACCTTGAACTGATTCGCGCGCTGCCAAGGTTGCGCGCGTCAGGATTCGCCTTGCTTGCCGGCCTTTCGCGCAAGGCGCTATTCGGTAGAATTGTTGGACGCGAAGCGGCGCAACGCGTGAACGCGAGCGCAGCCGGTGCGATGCTGGTGGCCCAGCGCGGCGCGTCGATCGTTCGCGTGCACGATGTGGCCGCGACCCGCGACTGCCTGCTGGTATTGCGCGCGATAGACGACAAGACGTTTTCATTGCCATGAAAAAAACCAGAAAATATTTCGGCACAGATGGCGTGCGCGGGCGCGTGGGAGAACCCCCGATCACGCCTGACTTCGTGATGCGCCTGGGTTACGCGGCGGGCAAGGTGCTCGCCGCCGGACAGGACCTCCCCCCCGGCGAACATGCTTCGGTGCTGATCGGCAAGGACACGCGCATTTCGGGTTACATGCTGGAGTCCGCGTTGCAGGCAGGCTTGTACGCGGCCGGCGTGGACATTTATCTGGCCGGGCCGATGCCGACTCCTGCGGTGGCGTATCTGACACGCGCACTGCGCCTGCAGGCCGGCATCGTCATTTCAGCTTCGCACAATCCGTTCGAAGACAACGGCATCAAGTTTTTCTCGTCCGACGGCAACAAATTGCCGGATGCAGTTGAACATGCGATCGAGTCACAGCTGGACCGGCCGCTGGAGATCATGCCCTCGGCGCAGCTAGGCAAGGCGCGCCGCCTCAATGACGCAGCTGGGCGGTACATCGAATTCTGCAAGAGCACTTTTCCGACCAGTCTCGATCTGCGCGGCCTAAGGCTGGTGGTGGACTGCGCGCACGGCGCGACCTACCACATCGCGCCGCCCGTCTTTCACGAACTGGGTGCCGAGGTCGTTGCCATCGGCGCGCAGCCTGATGGGATGAACATCAACCGTGAATGCGGCGCGACCCATCCCCAGGCGCTGGCAAAGGCGGTGAAGGCGCATCGCGCGCACCTTGGCGTTGCCTTCGACGGCGATGGCGACCGCCTGATCATGGCCGACCAGGACGGCCGGCTCTATGACGGCGACCAGTTGCTGTTCGTCATCGCGCAATTCCGAAGAAAACACAAGCTCTCGCAAGCAGGGGACGTCGGGACCCTGATGACCAACCTAGGCACGGAACAGGCGCTTGCCGCGAGCGGCATTCCATGTGCCCGAGCTCCGGTGGGCGACCGCTATGTCCTGGAGAAGCTGGTCGAGAAGGGCTGGCAGCTCGGCGGCGAAAACTCGGGCCATATCATCTGCCTCGACAAGCATACGACCGGTGACGGCATCGTCTCCGCGCTGCAGGTACTGCACGCGCTCAAAGCGGAAGGCCGGAGCCTGGGCCAGTTGTGCGGCGGCGTGCGGCTTTATCCCCAGGTGCTGGTCAATGTGAAGACGCGTAAAGGTTTCGATTTTGCGGCCGACGCCAGGATCGGCGCCGCATTGGAGGCAACACGGCTGCGGCTTGGCGACAGGGGCCGGGTGTTGTTGCGAGCCTCCGGCACCGAGCCCGTCATCCGGGTCATGGTGGAAGGCGAGGGCCACGGTTTCATCAATGAACTCGCGGAATCGCTGGCGCACACCATTCGCGAACAAATGGCCATGTAATGCGGGGGTCCCCGTTCCGCACGGTGGAGATGCAATCAAACTGTCACATTGTGTCCATAAAATCCCGTCGTCGAGATTAAAACCCCTTATGAAGGAGATGGACCCATGTTGAACCTACCCCGCATCGCATTTGCAGCGCTGACGGCTGTATCCGCGGGCGTGCTGTGCGTTGCCGCTCCGGTGGCGCAGGCG
>JANXPQ010000480.1 GCA_025357235.1 Betaproteobacteria bacterium | reverse complement strand
ACCCGTCCGTGCATTGCTTTAATGAGCACCAATGATCAGGCCTGCTCGAAATCGGCGGTCCTCGACGGTCCGGCGATAGATTGGCCGAAGCTCAGATGAATTGGGGCGGATGGATTCGAACCATCATAGCGGGATTCAAAGGCCGGAACTAGGGGCCGGTCCCGCACCGCTCTCGACTGGTTACGCCAGCTTGCGCGCGCGGTGCGGAGCACTGCGGAGCCTTCTTTAGGGGACGCCTAGGGGACCGGGCGGGTGCTAGACTAGGGGCGCATTGCCCAGCGACCGCCAAAGGTACCAGCACGCGACTGAGCGGTAAGGTCGCCAGCTCTCCGCCAAAGCTTCTATTTGCGCGTCCGGGCCATAGGCGACGCGAACCGCGCGAATCAAACCGACGTCGCGCTCGGGCAGGATGTCCTCGTGACGCAGAACCGCGATTTGGAACATTGCCAACGTCCATGGACCAATACCCTTGATACCGCGTAGGAGTTCGGGCCATCCCGGTTCCGTTATTGCGTTCCGGATCTCTACAGCCCTAGCAGCGACCTCCGCGCAACATGCCGCACGGCGAGCCGTCAGCCCACATGCTCTGAGTTCTTCGATGTCGAAAATAGCGTTGGCCCGGAGAATACGGTCTGGCATCGGGCCGAGGCGAGTATGAAGCCGCTCGGCGACTTGTAGTGCCATGGATGTTGAAACCTGTTGAGCGGCGATAAGTTTTATCAAGCCCCAGATGGGGTCGTGAGGCTCGCAGCTTGACCACTGTTCAGGCTGCTTCGCGATGAGCTTGGCGAGGACAGGATCCCGACGCGCCAACGAGCTCTCTGGTATGGGCGCTCTCACCAGCGAATGTTTCTCTGTTGTTCGGTGCATCGGTCGCGCCACGATTTCGGAGTCTTGCCGTCGGGCTCGGCTGAAGTCTTGCTAAGGGTGGATTCCTCCATGGCCCGCCGAAGCGTTTCTTGGAACGCATTCTGGTCCTTGGCTGTCTCCAATGCGTTGGCGATCGCGCCGAACTCCCCGAAAGTAAGCTCACCAATTTGCTTCATGAGTTCGTCTGTCTTTTCCAGCTTCAAGTCACTGATCCGCTGATCGACGGCCTTCCACTTCTTGCCGAGCTTCTCCGTTGCCCTGGGAGGCATCACCTGCAGAATCACGTCGAAGCGACCGTGGCGGCTGATCGCAAAATCGAAAGTGTCGATGTAGTTGGTTGCGAGGATGAACACGATGCGCCTCCGCTGATTTATCAGCGTCAGCTTGGGAAGCATCGCTGTGGTCAAGAATCGCGAAACCAAGTCCGCGGTGCCAGAAGCGCGATCTCGAACCATCTCGTCAAACTCGTCCAAAAGCACGACTACTCGCTCCGCCGAGGCGAGCATTCCGAACAGGCTATTGGCTTCCGCCTGGACCTGATCCATCCCATTCTTAACCAAATGCGACGGATCAACGGGGAGCAGCGGCCACCCTAAGTATTCGGCAATGTATTTTGCTAGTTGCGTTTTTGAAGTGCCCGGCGGGCCGAAGAAGATGGCCGACATGGGCGTACTATCCGAGAGGCTATGTCCTTCCGTGACGCGATCGGCCTCTTTCGCGATTGGAACTACAAACCCCTGGAGCAGCACGTCGCGCAGCGACTCCGTTTCGTCAGCCTTTACTAAGTCGCAATCCAAGAACTTTGCTGCGAACTCTTCGGGTTTGTTTTTTGGGTGCTCTTGCGGAGCAAGATACGGCGCATCGAGGTAATTAAAGAGCTCCTTGCGAACGGCCTCCGCAACCAAACGTCCCAGGGCGTAGGCGAAATGGAAGACCGATGCTGTCGACCACGACTCCGGCCCTTTCAACTGAGGGTGATGATTGGACGCCCAGCCAAATCCCGCATCAAGCTGAAACGCTGACGACGTGAGCGCGTCGACCGATTTCTTGAAGTTTGGCAGGTACTCGAGCAATACGGTCTGCAGCTGGTGTTGCGAGAGCAGTTGCACAAGCATCTCATATTCGTAGCAATACGCGTTACCGACGCCGGGGTAGTGGAAGAGCGGACGGCTCTGGGGCCAAGTTCCATCTGGCAATTGCCGCTCGAACACAACGCGGATCGCCGTCTGCTGAATGCGCTTCTCCACCGGCGTAAGTGTCGACGGCACCGTCAGTGACGAGCAAATGATTGCAGCGTAAGCCAAAGCAAAGACATCGGCATCCTTGCTCCCACTCGCGTGAAGTGCGAGCTGGTGCTCGGTCTCCCTCCAAGCCCACTTTGTCGCCAATTTTTTCAGGTCGTCGCGTAGTGCTCCGCGTTCGTTCAAAGCCCTGAGAACCAACTGGGTCACGTAGGGGTTTTGAGGGTAGTCCTTGATTCGGGCACCGCCTCCGCCGGTTTTTATGGAGCGCTGGAGGATCGCAGTGGCCTTTTGAATTCTGGCGGCATCAGCCTTGAACCCTTCAGCCCGTTCTAGTGCGGTTACGGCCTCAAGAAGGAACGCAACAGTGAATGCATTTCCTTTATCAAGTCCGGCACTCCGCCAGTCGCTCTGAAGGAGCGCGTCCGCCAGGTCTGGCGCGCGGTTGAACCCAAGGCTTTCTTTCCACTTCCCTGAGTGGATAAGGGAAAGCACGCACGTTGCCGTGCTCGCCTTGGAATAGTCGGAACTCTCCGCTGAGTACTTATGCCGGTAGCCGGAGGTTGTGCTGTCAAAGTAGTGCCCAAGCGACGCAACGTGCGCGTCGCCAATCTCTCCGAGCGCCCGACGCAGTGTTTCGAGTTCTACGAAGTCCATGATCGCTGACGATACTGTTCAATCCACCGGCAGCTTGAAGGCCTCGGAGAGACGCCTGCAATCGGTGTAAATGTCATCTGGCTTAGCGATCGACGCCTTTCTGAACTGCTCCCGTTTAATCGCACCATCGATACGCTCAAGCGTCGCGTGAGCTGCTGCGACGCTCGCCCGCGGGTCGATCAGAAACCTAGCCGCATGAACGCCACCGCTGCGACGAGCAAGGCCATCAGCAACAGCGGCGCTCATCCCGGAGACTCTTTTCACGTACTGCCTCAAGGTGAGGTCGGTTGGGAGCGTTGCAGCCAAAACGGGGATCTGATGAGCCGCGGCGAATCCGAGCTCCATTGCTGCCGACTGTCCAACATACCCGTCTGGCGTGACAAGCCAAAGAAAGTCGGAAGCGCGGATTGATTCGAGGTGACGGTCCTGCACCAAGCGCACCGATCGCATGCGGTCGCTCGCCACGAACATAAACTCCCCCACGTTGTCCACGACGCGCGGGTCGGCTGGCGAGAGCACCTTGACACCGAGCGCGCCAAGTTCGGTCACGGCGCGCGTGATTTCGGTCATGTGGCGATGAAAGCTTCCTGAAACCGTTGCGGTCAGCATCGAAAACGCTCCGAGGCGACGCAGTCTGCCACAGTGGGCTGACGCGCCACGCCGCTAGAGTCTACCGCGCGTTCAACCCAAGCATGCACGCGCGCACGTGGGCCAGGGTAGGCAGGCCCCGGCGACCTGTTGAACAGCCAGCGAGGTGTGCCATCCGGGAAGGCCGCTGGCTCGAAGTCGCAAGGCCTGCACGACATAGGACTCCTTTCGCCCATGCCAACCATAGCGCTCTTGACATGAAAGAACAACCTTGTTGTTGTTCTTGCATGACTCACTACTCGGCCTCCACGGCAATTCGGGTCACCGGGGTCACCCAGCGAAATCTCGAGTACTGGGATCAGGCGGGCATCGTCGTGCCCTCCGTGCCCGCTGCAGGTACCGGTCGCCCGCGCAGATATTCGTTTCAAGACTTGGTTCGATTGTCTGTTGTGCGACGTCTTCGGAAGGCCGGGCTTTCGCTTCAGCACATCCAAAAGGGCATTGCGAAGCTCCGCGCGAAAGGGGAAGGCGATCCCCTGTCGGGAACCGTTCTACTCGCCAGCGGCGGCACGCTCTTACGCCGGCTGGACAAGACGAGCTTGGAGGATGTCCTTGCCGACGGACAGCTAGTCTTCAGTGTGATTGCGACAGGGCGCATCGAAGAGGAGACGCGAGCCGGAATCGCTAGGGTTGAGCGTGAATCGGCCGCACGCAAAAAGGCGCACGCCGGCTGACCCTCTCTCGTTTGAGGCGCGAAGGCTTGAAGCTCGTCAGAAGACGCCGAGCTTCTCGGCGATCTTTTCTACGTAGTGGTCGAGGTCCAAGCGCGGCAGGACACCCACGACGGTGCCGCAGTGGGCGCACTGGACCAAGGTCATCTTTGCTGGTCCCGCGTCGGGTATCAGCGTGCTGGTGCGCTCGACCAGCGCCTCCTTCAATTGAAACGTTCCTGCCGCGCACTTCGGGTTTGGGCATCTTGGCTCCGGCATCGGGCCTGCTTTCGCGTGGGGGGTTGACCGCCTCTTGATCTCACCGATCAGTTCAGACAGCCGCATGTGCGCGAGAGATTCCTCGTCCATCCCGCCGACCTGCGTCGCCTTCGAGCCCGCCCCAACCAAGCTTACGCGGACTAGCGGGTCGCGGGAGCCGAGTATCTCGTAGGTGCTTTCGTAGGCCTTACCGTCGCGCTGTTCCGAGACGGTGCCTCGTCGGACGATCTTGGGTTCACGGCCCATCGTTACGCTCGCCGCAAGGGCCAGCCCTGTTGCAATGGCCCGTGCGGTACGCCGGCCGGAACCGTAGGGGGTAGCGGAGGGATCTCCCCGTGGCCTTCCATCGCGAAGTTGTTGCACCAACAGCAGCGGTAGACCATCGGCGCGTTGTTGGTGCCTGGCTCAGGAACGCGCTTCATGTGGATGCAGCACGGGCTGGGAGGGCGACCGATGCACATCCAATTTGTCTGAGGTTGGGTCATGCCATCGGCGTATCACAGGGGTCTGACAAAGAGCCCCGGAGAGGGGCCTATTGCCCGCGGCCCAGCAACCGGACCACGGTGGTCTGGTGCCAGCGGGCGCCGCGGGCGGGCACGCCCTCGGCGTTGAGCCGGTCGACGATGGCGCGGGTGGTGGCCCGGCGGTGCATCGCCCGGATGCGTTGGACCACGGCCTGTTCCGCGGGAACGGCCACCAACTTGCCCTCGCCGTCATCGCGCCAGCCGTAGGGCACCTGCCCCGTGCGCTCCTTCCGCGCCTTCTTCACCGCCAGCGCGGCCTTGGTCCGGGTCGAGATCAATGCCCGCTCGTACTGGGCGAACGCGGCGGCGATGTGCCGCATCAGCTGCCCCTCGGGCGTGGCCTCGTTGCTGGTGCCCTCAACGGTATGAACCTGCCCGCCTTCGCGCTCCACCAGCCGGGTAGCGGCTACGTCCAGCGCCACGTCGCGCGCCAGCCGGTCGCGTCGGTGCACGAGGAGTACACCCGCGCCCTCCCGGTGGATGGCGCCCAGCGCCGCCATGAACCCGGGCCGCTTGTCGAGGTCGAGCCCGCCGCTGGCGCCTAGATCCTCGAACACCGCCACCAGCCGGAGTTGGTACGCCTTGCAGTGACGCTCAAGCGCCGCCCGCTGGGCTTGGGGCCCGAGCTGCTGCTCCTCGGTGGAGACGCGGACGTAACCGACGGCGACCTTGGGATCGTTGGGCTTGGCGGTGCGCATGGGGGTAGCGTAGCCCGCCTAGAATGAACACGCAAGGAACGGTGTGTGTTCAAACGCAACGTGCGGCGGAAGAGCTCCCGGCCGAGCGCGTGCCCAAGAAAACTGGCGGGCGCGGCCTATGACTGGCTTATTGGGGCAACCGCTGGCGGCGAGACGCTTACGGTGTGCTTTGCTGCTTGGGCACGCTCTCTCTGAGTGCTAGCTCGCCGTCGGCGATCAACTCGAGCCTTCTGCCGCGCGGGATCACCACTGTCAGGCTGACGTTCTTGTCGATCGATGAATCGTAGAGCCGGATATCGTGAGCACCCGTAGTGATCTTAGTCAGATGCATTTGCCCGCCCTCGACCTTGGTGCCCGGGAGCTCTTCACCGTCAATCCTGACCTTGACCGAGGAGGAGGCGATGATCGCCAACTCACCCGCAGGATCGGACTGTCCCAGCAAGTCCTGCGCGGGTACTGCTAGCCGCGCTCGTCGGTCCGCTTCCTCCTTCGCCGTCGCTGCAAGGGCATCACGGATCATGTCTAGGGTGACCATTCGCCGTTGCTCAGGCGCGAGTTTGTTCGCGACGTCGCAAACCTGCTGCGAGTACCCAGCCTTGCTGCATTGCTCTATCTGCCCGAACACACCGGCCACATCATCACAGAGGTTCGGAGCGTTGCCGTCGTCGATGCATTTCTGCCGATCTGATTTTGGAGTTTGGCTTGTCGGCCGCTGAGCTCCGTCCCGTGCCGCTTTCTCCGCCTTCCTGCGGGCGAGCCGCTGTTCGCACTTCCATAACGTGCGTGTAGGCTTCCAGGTGGCTTCGACGCCCTGCTTGATGGTGCCGCCCACCAGCTGCCGGATCACCGCGACCCGCTCCGTGGCGCACTTGTCACCGGCGGCGACCAACGCCTTGCGGGTGCCCTCCACCAGCAGGTCGTCGCCACAGGAGTAGCGGCCCCACACCAAGCTCAGGGCGATGTTCTGCCAGCTGAAATCGTGCGCAACCGTCTCCGGGTCGGACCAAAAGATGTCGACCACCCGCTCGGGCTGGTGCGGATCGGTTGCGATCTCGAGCGTTCCCGGCTCGCGGATCTCCTGGCATAGGTTGTCAGCCGCCCGGACGGCCGAAGCCGTCATCAAGGCTAGGACTGCTAATCCTCTAAGGATTTTCATGCTGCGCCCCCCGCCGTACTGGTTTGCTGTCAGCCAACCAGCAAAGCATGAGAGTGGCCTATGGGCAAGGGGTGCCAAAGGCGCGTGATCCCGGCCGTATTGCGCGCAAGCTGGGCGCGCAGATCCGCGGGCTGCGGCTGGAGGCCGACGTAACGCAGGAGGAGCTGGCGTGGGGCTGCGGCCTCAACAAAGGCTTCATGTCTCAGATCGAGACGGGGAAGCGGATCCCGTCCGTGATGGTGCTCATCGCTCTTGCGCGGGAGCTCAAGGTGCCAGTCGCGCGTTTTTTCGCCGACCTGTGACGGCCGGTTCAGCGAGCCCGATGAGCCAGCGGAAACAAGGCCCCCTTTACTTGCCCCCGTCTCGCGTCGCGGGTGAAGAGGCATCGGGGTTCAGCCCGCGCTCGCGGAGATAGAGCTGGTACGCGCGCGGGGAAAGGTCGCGCACATCGATAGGCCACTTGAGCGGTGAGGCGGCGATACGCTTGTGCGCATTCAACTCCCGGCGCGCCGCCTCGTCCGCCTCGCGGTTTCCCCGATCGGGATCGTTCAGTGGCATCGGCGCCGGAACCGGGCGCTGCAGCGCGAGGTCGCCGAGGATCAGGTTGTCCGCACCCAGCTGCCGGAGCCGCGCGGCAGCGCGTTCGGGGGAGGCCGTTCGCATGTCGACCTTGCCCGCCTCCAACTCCGCCGCCCGGTCCCGCGCGAGGCGCTCCGCCTCGATGGCCTTCAGCGCGGCGAAATTCGGAGACGGCTGCAGGGGAGGCGGATCCCGCCATTCGACCACCGGGTCGTCGGGAAGGCCGCGGGCGCGGCGCCACTGCGCCATTTCCGCTGCGCTGGCCGTGCGCGCGTCAAACCGCGGGGGCGGGGCGGGCTGCGGCTTCTGTTCCGCCAGCACATTCACCACCGCCTCGCGGACGGCGCGCTGAATATCGGCCCGCCTGTCCTCGTGGTCCTTGCCGTACTTGCGGCGAGCGTTCGCCACGAAGATGCGCTTCGCTTCTTTCTCGTCCATTGCAGTTCTCCTATCCCTACCGGGGGCCCAACCGAATCGTCCCGAATTGGATCTGCCC
>JANXPQ010000478.1 GCA_025357235.1 Betaproteobacteria bacterium | reverse complement strand
AAAAAGAGGGCCTGCATCGCTGCAAATCCCTCTTTTCCATCGCGGCGCGCTTGCGTGGTGGTGATAGGTGGACTTGAACCACCGACCCCAGCATTATGAGTGCTGTGCTCTAACCAACTGAGCTATATCACCGGAAACCTGAATGTTCTTTCCTCGCGAAGAGAGGCCGATGGCGAGCTCGGGGGTTCTTGCGGGTCACCCGGCAAGCGAAAAATGCTGAAAATTGAATCGGCCGCGCTTGCCTGGGTCCTGCAGTTCTGCGCGGCTTCCCCGCCCCCTGCGACAGGGTGCGGAAGATTACTGATGCCCCCCGGCATTGTCAAGGCAAGGCGGGCGGCCATCGCCACGGCCGCAACCTATAGACTTTGCACATGAATGTGGACGTTGCAATCGTCGGAGGCGGACCAGTCGGCGGCAGTCTCGCACGGGCATTGGCGCCGACCGGGCTGAGCGTGGCGCTGGTGGAACCCAAGGTTCCGCGGCCGTTGCCGGCCACGGGGTTCGACCAGCGGGTGTACGCGTTGAACGGTCACAGCCGCCGCTTCCTCGAACGCTGCGAGGTCTGGCAGCGCTTGTCGCCGCAACGCATCGCGCCCGTCCGCGAAATGCGCGTGTTCGGCGACGATGCATCGAAAATCGAGTTCAGCGCCTATCGCAGCGGCGTATCCGAGCTGGCTGTGATCGTCGAAGAAGCCAATCTCCAACAGGCGCTGCAATCCACGCTGTCGGCTCAGGCCAATCTCACGCTGCTCACAGGAATCGAGTGTGTGAGCGCACGCTGGGACGAGTCATTTGCCACACTTTCACTATCCGATGGGAAGCAGATCGAGGCGCGCCTGGTCGTTGCGGCAGACGGTGCCGAGTCGGCGTTGCGTAGCCTGGCCGGCATCGCGACGCGAATTCAAGAGTACGGACAAACAGGCGTTGTCGCGAACTTCCGGGCCGAGCGCGCGCATCGCGATACGGCGTATCAGTGGTTTTTGAGCAAGGGAGTGCTGGCGCTGCTGCCGTTGCCTGGAAATCACGTGTCCATGGTCTGGTCTGCTGCCGACGCTCACGCGCAGGATCTGCTGGCCGCAACAGCGGAAGAACTGGCAAAAATGGTCGAACAGGCCAGTTCTGGAACGTTGGGCCGGCTGCAGTCAATCAGCGCGGCAGCGGGTTTTCCGCTGCGACGCATGCGCGCTGCCCGGCTCATCTCGCCACGCCTTGCCCTCGTCGGGGACACTGCTCATAATGTGCATCCGCTCGCGGGCCAGGGGCTGAATCTTGGATTCGCCGACGCGCAGGCGCTGGCCGCCGTGTTGGCTGCGCGCGGCTTGGAAAGCGATTGTGGCGCGGTTTCATTGTTACGCCGGTTCGAGCGCAGCAGGGGGGAAGATCTCCTGGCCATGGAAGCGGTAACCGACGGGTTGCATGTGCTGTTCGACAGCAACCTGCCTGGAATGAGGCGGTTGCGCAACGCCGGACTGCGCTTCGCCAACCGGATTTCTCCATTAAAGCGACTGCTCGTGAAACGAGCTTTGGGGTAAGCGGTCTAACGATGCCTTTCATCGTATACAGAGGTTTTGCCTGTAAATCATGTTCATCCGTACCCTGACCGTACTTTCTTGCGTGCTGGCGCTGCTGAGCGGTGCCGCTTGCGCCGACGAAGCTTCGATCCGCGCCGAATTCCTGAAGAAATATCCCCAGGCCAACGTCGAAAGCATCACCAAGACGCCTTATCTCGGGCTGTATGAAATGCTGGTGGACGGGGAGGTGCTGTACACCGATGCCGATTTCAACTACCTGATCGTCGGCAGCATCATCGAGACCAAGACCAAGACCAATGTCACGGACGCCCGCCAGCGCGAGATCGAAGACAAGAAGCTCAAGAGCCTCGCGTTCCCTTTCGAACAACTTCCGTTCGATCTGGCGATCAAGAAGGTCAAGGGTGACGGCAGCCGCAAGGTAGCGGTTTTCTCCGACCCCGATTGCCCGTTCTGCCGCAAGCTGGAAAAGGACATCGAGAAAATCACCGATGTGACCATCTACATTTTCCTGTTCCCGATCGAACAATTGCACCCGAAGGCCCCGGAGATGTCGCGCGCGATCTGGTGTGCTCCCGATCGCGTGAAGGCGTGGGATGAATACATGCTCAAGGGCGCCGCGCCGAAGTCCCCGAAGTGCGACAACCCGGTGGAGAAGCTCGTAGCCTATGGACAGTCGAAGAAGATCAACGGTACACCGACGATCTTTTTTGCCGACGGCAAGCGCGTGCCGGGCGCCATTCCCGCCGAGCGGTTCGAAGAGTTGCTCAACAAGGCGAGCGCCGGCAAGCCGTAAAACGGCGTTGCGTACCACCACGGACGCTCTAGAATTGGGGCGTCAGCGTGACCGGTTTGGGAGCGGTGGGTGCGCAGAGTCCGACAAACTTCTTCAGGGTTGTCGCCGGCGATATTATATGGCCGCATGTCTGCGGCCGTCGCCCTTTCCGCCGCGCTTCATTTTTTCCTGATTTACGGATTCTCGCTGCCTGCGGACCCCGGTTCCGGTGCGCGTATAACGGTTATCCAGGCGCGGCTGAGGCCGCCGCGACCCTTCGCAAGTCCGCAGCAACGCCCGAAAACGCTTGCACGCAGTGGTGCGACGGATTCTTCCAGGCCCGCACCCGTTGTATTGTCGTCGCCCGAACCGGATGCATTGGCGGAACCTTCGGCAGCACAGGCGCCGACGATGGTCACGGGCGATGCTGAGCCAATCGTTGCCGCAAGCGGTGAAGCCACCGCGAGTCTGAATATTGCCGACCCCGTTCACTACCCGGCAAAGGATCTCGATATCTTCCCGCAGGCATGAACGCGGATTACCCCGATCTATCCGCGGGCGGCGCGCGACGCGCAAATAGCAGGCTCGGTGACGCTGCTGGTGTTGATCGACGAAGCCGGCCGTGTAGTAGGTACATCGGTGACGGATGCCGCGCCCGACGGTGTTTTTGAGCAGGCCGCCCAGCAGGCCGTGGAGAATGCTGTGTTTTATCCGGCGCAGAAGGATGGACGTACGGTCCGCAGCCGGATACTGATCAAAGTCGAATTCGATCCCGGCGTAGTGGCCACCGAGCGATGATCAGGGCGGTTTTGGCTGGAAGCCGCGCGGGTAGAGTATCCACATGCGCCCACTTTGACGCATGCGCCCGGCGGATTGTCCGGCTTCGTCGCCGAACCCCCAGAAATAGTCCGCGCGCACCGCGCCCTTGATCGCCGTGCCGGTATCCTGCGCGACGACAAGGCGATTGAGCGGGCGCGCCGACAAGGGCGAGGTGGTGGACAGGAATACGGGCGCGCCAAGCGGGGTCGTCATGGCATCGACTGCAATGCTGCGCCCCGGCGTCAGCGGCACGCCTTGCGCGCCGACCGGTCCGAGCGGCGATTCGGGCAGTTCGCGAAAAAACACATAAGCCGGGTTCTGCTGCAGCAATGCCGTCAGCTTGGCCGGGTTCCTGGCAGCCCACTGCTTGATTCCCTGCATCGACGCCTTGTCCGCGCTCAGCTCGCCGCGCTCGACCAGAATCTTGCCGATCGATTTGTAGGGATGGCCGTTGTGCTCGGCGAAGCCCACCCGGACTGTTTCGCCACCGGGTAACCTGACGCGCCCCGAGCCCTGTACGTGAAGGAAAAACAGCTCGATCGGATCGTCGACCCAGAGGATCTCCCGTCCGCGCACCGGCGCCACGCCGCGCTCGATTTCCGCGCGGGTGTAATACGGAACGATTTTTTTGTCCTGCATGCGGCCGCGCAGCCGGATACCTTTGAGGTCGGGGTTGCTCTCCGCCAGATCGATCACCAGAAGATCGGGCGGTACGCCGTAGATGGGAAAACGATAAGCGCGACCGAAGATCCGGCTGCCATGCAGCAGGGGTTCGTAATAGCCGGTCACCAGGCCTTCCGTCCCGCCATCCGCGTTGTGCACCAGCCAAGGGACGAAAGCGGTTTCGAAAAATTGCCGCGCGGCCATGGCATCGGACTTGCGAATCTGCGCCGCCGCGGTGCAGGCCGACACCCATTCGGCGGTGCTCTTCAGGGCATTGCAGGAGAGCAGGAAGGCAGGCAGCGCCTCTGCAAGGTTGTCGTTGTTCCAGTCCGGCAACGCCGGCCAATCCTGCAACTCGTAGTTTCGCGTCTGCGACGGTTCCGGTGCTGCTACGACCGCCGGCTCGGGTGCGGATACGGCTGCCGGTTCGGGCTGTGGCGGGGCAGAGGGTGACGGAGAGGGTTCCGGAAAAGCCTGTGCTGGTGGCGTGGTGTTGGGATTGGTTACACTCGCGCAACCGCTGGCGACTGCCGCGCATAACGCGAGCGCCAGCCATCTTCCTGTCAGCATTCGGTGACTTTGCATGAAGTTTTTGCGCTGCGAGTATAACAAAGCGCTACCTGCCGATTTTCCGGCTGGCCGGTGCTCGCTGCGATGATCTGGCTGATATTCGAGGCGGTTCTGTCCGTCGTCCTGTTCCTCCTCATCATCTGGTGGACGATGCCGCGCAAGCGCGATCCGGACCACGACAAGAAGCAATAAGGCGGGAATCAGACGGTGAGACCGATCGGCGGGATCGGGACGTTCAGTGCAGCACGCGCGGCGCGCTCAGCGTGAATTCCGGTATCGGTGCGTCGAATGCCATCCCGTCTTCGGCGACCATCTGGTAGCTGCCGCTCATCGTGCCCACCGGAGTCGGGATTGCGGTCGCACTGGTGTATTCGTAGCTTTGCTGCGGTTTCAGCAGCGGTTGCTCGCCGACCACGCCCAATCCGCGCACTTCCTGAATCCGGTTCTCGGCGTCGGTGATGATCCAGTGACGCGAGACCAGCCGCGCGGCAACGCTGCCCGAATTGATGATCGTAATCGTGTACGCGAAGACGTAACGGTTGTTGGCTTCGTCGGACTGGCCCGGAATATGGGTCGTCCTTGCGGTTATCGTGATGTCGTATTTTTTGCGTTCGGCCACCGCTGCATTTGACCTGATTCCCCAGCGAGCGGCAAGGCCGAAAACGGTACAATGCCGCGGTCTTTCCCAGCGCAGCCCGACCATGTATCGCATCGCCCCGAGCATCCTTTCCGCCGACTTCGCCCGACTGGGGGAGGAGGTGCAGTCCGTCGTTTCCGCGGGTGCTGACATGGTCCATTTCGACGTGATGGAC
>JANXPQ010000453.1 GCA_025357235.1 Betaproteobacteria bacterium | reverse complement strand
TTGATCGTCACCGGCGACTGGTCGCTGCCGGTCAAGGAAGCCGAGTCGACGAACAGCCTGGTCGACCAGGGCGTGGACGTGATCACCTGCCACGTGGACAGTCCCAAGGTCATCGTCGAGACCTGCGAACGCCGCGGCATCTATGTGTGCGGCTACCACGCCGATCAGTCAGCGCTGGCACCGAAGGGTTATCTCACCGGCGCCGAATGGAACTGGCTGACGGTTTACAGCATGCACGCCAAGGACACGATGTCCGGCGCCCCGTTCAAGAACTTCGTGCGCGGCGGACTCAAGGAAGGATTCGTGAAAATGTCGGCGTATGGCAAGGCCGTTCCCGACGCAGCAAAGAAAAAGGCCGATGGCATCAAGGCAAAGATGATGACCGGTGATTACGTGATCTTCAAGGGCCCGCTGAAGGACAACACCGGCAAGGTCGTGATTCCGGCTGGTACGTCGTTGAAGCAGACGGACCCGGTGCTCGAGGGAATGAACTACCTGGTCGAGGGTGTCAGCGGCAAGGTCTGAGGAAGCGTCCGTGGCGGTCTCCTTCTCCGGCCGGGCCGGCCAAACGCTCGAGGCGCTCGCCATTCCGGTGGGCGCCTTGCTGGCGTCGATGGTCCTGTTCGGACTCTTCGTCGCCGTGCTCGGCAAGAATCCGCTGGACGTGTATTCGCTGATGTACCAGGGTGCGTTCGGCAGCGGCTTCGCCTGGCAGAACTCGCTGGTGCGGGCCGCACCGCTGATCCTGACCGCGCTTTGCGTGGCGCTGCCTGCGCAGGCGGGACTGATGGTGATCGGGGGCGAAGGCGCGCTGGTGCTGGGCGGACTCGCGGCGGCTGCGATCGGCTACGCGATGGGCGGCGCGCCGCCCTTCGTCGTCAAAATCGCGATGGCGGCATTCGCAATGCTGGTGGGCGGATTGTGGATCGCGCTGGCGGGCGGCTTGCGCCAATACCGGGGCGTCAACGAAACCATATCGAGCCTGCTGCTCACCTATATCGCGATTGCATTGTTCAACCATTTCGTCGAGGGGTTGCTGCGCGATCCCGGCAGCCTGAACAAGCCCGCGACACATCCGATCGGTGACGCCAACATGCTGGGCAGTTTTTTCGGGCTCGATGTCCATTGGGGTCTCGGCTTCGGCATCGTGTTCTGTATTGCGGCGTACGTGCTGGTGAAACATACGACCTATGGTTTTTCCCTGCGCATCGTCGGCGGCAATGCGCGCGCCGCGCGGCTTGCCGGTCTGCCCGTCAGCAAGCTGGTGCTGGCGGCGTGTTTTCTCGGCGGCAGCGCGGCCGGCCTTGCCGGCATGGCGGAAGTGGCGGCCGTGCACGGCGCGGCGAATGCATCGCTGATAGCGGGCTATGGCTACACCGGAATCCTGGTGGCCTTCATCGCTCGCCAGAATCCGCTGGCGATATTGCCAGTCGCGGTCCTGCTCGGCGGCATCTCCGCGAGCGGCGGCATGCTCCAGCGTCGCCTCGACATGCCGGACGCGACGGTGCTGGTTCTGCAGGGGATGGCGTTCATGCTCGTATTGGCCGCGGAGACGTTGTACGGGCGCTTCAGGATCTTTCAACCGAAAGCCGTGACGACGTGATCATGAAACCACAAGGACCTGGAAAGGAAACCATGCATTTACCAGTCACCAGTCACCAGTTATGGGCGAAGCCCGGTATCCAGCGAAGTCGGGCACCAGTCACCGTTCTTTCAGCCGGAGGCTGAAAGAACATGGACCTCGGCCTCTGGGGTGTTCCGGTTGCAGTGCTGGGCGGTGCCATCCGCGTCAGTACGCCGTTCCTGTTCGTGAGCCTCGGCGAGTGCATTACGGAGAAGAGCGGGCGCATCAACCTCGGCCTCGAAGGCATCCTGGTGATGGGGGCGATGAGCGGGTACGCCGTGTCTTACCTGTCCGGCAGCCCGTGGCTCGGCGTGCTCGCGGCGGGGGCGGCCGGTTTGATGCTCGGCTTGTTGCACGGGTTGATTTGCAATCTGCCGCGCGTGAACGACATCGCGGTTGGCATCGGCCTGATGCTGTTCGGCACCGGTTTCGCGTTCTTCCTCGGCAAACCTTACGTGCAACCGAAGGCGCCGACCTTGCCCTCAATTCCATTCGGCAACTGGAGCGATTCGCCGCAGATCCAGGCCGCACTGCAGGTCAATCCATTGCTGATCATCGGCATCGTGCTGGCGATCCTGCTGGCCTGGGCGTTCCGCAATACGCGCTGGGGGCTGATCGTGCGCATGGTCGGCGACAGTTCCGATGCCGCGCGTGCGATGGGCTTCCGCGTCCCGGTCGTGCGCACGCTGGCAACGGCGGTCGGCGGATTCCTCGCGGGCATCGGCGGCTCTTTCCTGTCTCTCTACTACCCGGGCAGCTGGAGCGAAGGTTTGTCCAGCGGGCAGGGCCTGATGGCGGTGGCGCTGGCGATCTTCGCGCGCTGGAATCCGCTGTACTGCTTTTACGCGGCGCTGCTGTTCGGCGGCGCCGGCGCGCTCGGCCCCGCGCTGCAGTCGGTCGGCATCACCAGCGGCTATTACCTGTTCAATGCCGCGCCTTATGTGTTGACGCTCGGCATCATGATTGCGACCTGCTCGACGCGGCGCACGCTGGCCGGCGCGCCGGGCGAACTGAGCATCAATCGCTAACCTAGACGAATAATCACGGGGGTGAAACCATGAGCGGACTCGGTGGACTGAACAAATCTCCTCACGGTGTCGTGCTGGGCATGGTGCAGTTGCAACTGCCCGTGGTGAAAACCCCGACCGATCTGGCGGCGCAGACGGCCAAGATCTGCGACATGGTCGCCAAGGCCAGGCGCAATCTTTCCACCATGGACCTGGTGGTGTTTCCGGAATATTCACTGCACGGCCTGTCGATGGACACCAACCCGGCGATCATGTGCCGCCTCGACGGACCCGAGGTCGCCGCGTTCAAGGCGGCGTGCGTCGAGAACCGGATCTGGGGTTGCTTCTCCATCATGGAGTTCAACCCGAACGGCAATCCCTTCAACAGCGGGCTGATCATCGACGACCTTGGCGAGATCAAGCTCTACTACCGCAAGCTGCATCCGTGGGTGCCGGTGGAACCCTGGGAGCCGGGCGACCTCGGCATCCCGGTTTGCGACGGACCGAACGGATCGAAGCTCGCACTGATCATCTGCCACGACGGCATGTTCCCGGAAATGGCGCGCGAATCCGCCTACAAGGGCGCCGACATCATGATCCGCACGGCGGGCTACACGGCGCCGATCCGCCATACCTGGAAAGTCACCAATCAGGCCAACGCGTTCTGTAATCTCATTTACACCGCGAGCGTGTGCATGTGCGGCAGCGACGGCACTTTCGATTCGATGGGCGAGGGCATGTTCGTCAACTTCGACGGTACCGTGCTGGTGGAAGGCGGCAGCCGGCCCGATGAAATCATCACCTGCGAACTGCGTCCGGACCTGGTGCGGGAAGCGCGCGCGCAATGGGGCGTGGAAAACAACATCTACCAGTTCGGCCATCGCGGCTATGTGGCCGTGAAAGGCGGCGCGCAGGATTGTCCTTACACTTACATGCAGGACCTGGTGGCGGGACGCTATCGCCTTCCCTGGGAAGGCGAAGTGAAAGTCACCGACGGCACCTCCTGCGGGTTTGCAGCACCGGCGCGCGACTACCAGCCGGAATCGCTTCGCCAGGACACCGCGAGGAGGCGCAAGCATGCGTGACGAAACCAAAAATCTGGGCCGCTATGTTGCGGCCGATCCCTACCGCTGGCCTTACGACGGCAACCTCACGCCGGCCAATACCGCGCTGGTCGTCATCGACATGCAGATCGACTTCTGTGGCGCGGGCGGATACGTCGACAAGATGGGTTACGACATCTCGCTCACGCGCCAGCCCATCGAGCCGCTGAAGAAACTGCTGGCCGCGATGCGTGCAGGCGGTTATGCGGTCATCCACACACGCGAAGGCCACAAGCCGGACATGTCGGACCTTCCCGCCAACAAGCGCTGGCGCTCGCGCCAGATCGGCACCAACGGCATCGGCATCGGCGACATGGGACCGTGCGGTCGCATTCTCACCATCGGCGAACCGGGTTGGGAAATCATTCCGGAACTCGCGCCGCTACCCGGCGAACCGGTCATCGACAAGCCGGGCAAAGGCTCGTTCTACGCCACCAATTTCGACCTGATCCTGCATACCCGGGGCATCCGGAATCTCATTCTCACCGGCATCACCACCGACGTTTGCGTGCACACGACCATGCGCGATGCCAACGACCGCGGCTACGAGTGCCTGATCCTGTCGGATTGCACCGCGGCCACGGATCATGGCAATCACCTTGCGGCGCTGAAGATGGTGACGATGCAGGGTGGCGTATTCGGCGCGGTGGGAACTTCCACCGCGGTGATCGAAGCGATCAAGGCGAGCGTCTGATGTCAGAAGATCTGATGATGCGCATGAAGCCCGAGCACGAGATCGTGCTCGACCATGCGCTCGAGGTGCAGGTTACGCGCATGACCAAGCGCTTCGGTTCCTTCACTGCGCTCGACGACGTGTCGATGCACGTGACGGCGGGTTCCTTCCACGCCTTGCTCGGCGAGAACGGCGCAGGCAAAAGCACGCTGGTGAAATGCCTGGTCGGTTTCTACGAGCCGACCGCCGGACAGATATCGGTGGATGGGCGCGAACGCACCATCCATTCGCCGCATGATTCCCACGCACTGGGCATCGGCATGGTCTACCAGCATTTCACGCTGGTGCCGAGCATGACCGCCGCTGAAAATCTGGTGATGTCGCGCACGCACGTGCCGGCCATCATCAACTGGCGGCAGGAGCGGGCGCGCCTCGCGGCGTTCATGGATACGGTGCCTTTCAAGGTGCCGCTGGAAAAGCCGGTGTCGCAGCTCGCGGCCGGCGAGAAGCAGAAGCTGGAAATCCTCAAGCAGATCTACCTCAATCGCTGCTTCATGATCCTGGACGAGCCGACTTCCGTGCTGACGCCTTCGGAAGCCGACGAAGTGCTCGGCATGCTGCGCGACATGACGCGCGCAAACAAGGTGACCATCCTGATGATCACGCACAAATTTCGCGAGGTCATGGCGTTCGCCGATGCCGCCTCCGTGCTCAGGCGCGGCAAGCTGACCGGGGAGGGACGCATCGCCGACCTGGCGCCCGGAAAACTCGCGGAAATGATGGTCGGTTCGCGCGACATTCCGCAGGCGCACGGCACGAAGGCCGGCACGGCGACAGAAGAGCCGCGGCTCTCGGTGCGCAAGCTCTATGTGGAAGACGACACCGGCCTGCCGGCGGTGGAAGATTTTTCGATCGACGTGTGTCCCGGAGAAATCGTCGGCATCGCCGGCGTCTCGGGCAATGGGCAGCGCGAACTGGTCGAGGCGCTGATCGGACAGCGCGTACCGGTTTCCGGCTCGGTCCATGTCAACGGCAAACCTTATTCTGCTTCGCGCGGCGAGATTCGCCTGCACCGCGCGTTCAGCCTGCCGGAGGAGCCGCTCAGGAATGCCTGCGTGCCGAGCATGAGCGTGGCCGAGAACATGGCGCTGCGCAACTTCGACCAGGCGCCGCTCGCATCCGGCATCTGGCTGCGCAGCGGCGCCATGCTGGAGCAGGCGCAGCGCTGGATCGGCGAATTCAAAGTGAAGACCCAGGGGGCGGATGCGCTAATCGGAACCTTGTCCGGCGGCAACGTGCAGCGCGCGGTGCTGGCGCGCGAGTTGTCCGAAAGCGTGTCGGTGCTGATCGTCGCCAATCCGGTATTCGGCCTGGATTTCGCAGCGGTCGCGGAAATCCACGATCGCATCCTGGCGGCGCGCAATGCCGGCGCCGCCGTGCTGCTGGTCAGCGAAGATCTCGACGAACTGCTGGAGCTTTCCGACCGGCTGCTGGTTATTTTCGACGGCCGCATCGTCCACGAAACCCCGACGGCGAAGGCCGACATCAGCGTGATCGGCCCTTGCATGGCGGGCCACGCCGGTACCAGCGCCGCGCCCGCAGGATCGTCCAACACCGCGGAGACTCACTGACATGGCAAAGGTACACGCGAAACCGTTCGACTACGAATTTGCCGTGCCGACGACGGCGCTCATCGTCATAGACATGCAGCGCGATTTCATCGAGCCGGGCGGTTTCGGGGAAACGCTGGGCAACAACGTCAAGCTGCTTGCCGCGATCGTGCCGACGGTGAAGCGATTGCTCGATACTTGCCGCAAGGCGGGGATGACCATCATCCATACGCGCGAAGCGCATCGTCCCGATCTGTCCGATCTGCCCCCGGCGAAGCTCAAGCGCGGCAATCCGAAACTGCGCATCGGTGACCCCAGTGCGATGGGGCGCATCCTGATCGCGGGGGAGCCCGGCAACGACATCGTCGCCGGCTGCGCGCCGCTGCCCGGCGAAATCGTCATCGACAAGCCGGGCAAGGGCGCGTTCTACGCCACGGCGCTCGGCGACATTCTGCGCCTGCGCGGCATTACCCACCTGTTATTTGCCGGCGTGACCACGGAAGTCTGCGTGCAGACCACCATGCGCGAGGCCAACGACCGTGGCTACGATTCGCTGCTGATCGAAGATGCCACCGAAAGCTATTTCCCCGAGTTCAAGCGCGCCGCCATGGACATGATCCGCGCCCAGGGCGCCATCGTCGGCTGGACTGCCACCTGCGACCAGCTCGCCGCTGCGCTTCACAAGTGAAAATCGGTAATGGACCACGGAGGACACGGAGAAGGGCAAGAGCAAATATCAATTTGATATCCGGCCACCGGTGACCCTAACGGCGTCGCGCCGAATACAGCTTGTGCAGGCTGATTTTTTTGACCTCGGCCTTGCTGGTTTCGATGTGGTTGCGCAGCAGTTGCACGGCGCGATCGCCGCGCTGCTGTAACACGGCGCGCAGGATTTGCGCGTGTTCCTCGTAGGTGGCGGTGATGCGACCCTCCTCGGTGAAATCGAGCCGGCGCAGCAGGCGGATGCGCTCGGTCACTTCCAGATGGCAGCGCGCCATCTCGCGGTTGCCGGTGGCGGCGACCAGCGTGCCGTGAAAGGCTTCGTCCAGCGCGCACACCTGCTCGCCGTCCCGCAGCCTGCGTTTCGGCGCAACCAGCCAGATCGATTTCAGTTCATTGAGGCTCGGCCGCTCAGGTCGATCGCACAGGGTTCGCACGCAGGCGGTTTCGAGCGCGATGCGCAAGTCGTACAGATCGTCGAATTGCCTGAAATCCAGTTCGCGAACGCTCCAGCCGCTGCGGAATTGCACTTGCAGGTAGCCTTCGCGCTCAAGCCGGTAAAGCGCCTCGCGCACCGGCGTGCGGCTCACATGCAATCGCGCGGCGATTTCGTTCTCGGTGAAGCGGTCGCCCGGCAGCAGCCGGAAATCGAAGATGTTCTGTTTGATGCCCAGATATACGGAGTCGGCCAACGACGGCTTGCGCGCCCCGACGGGTGCCACAGCCGTTCGCCGCCGGACTGCGCCCGCCTTCTTTGCCGGCGTGCGACTCGCCGTGCGGTTCAATGTGCAGCCTTCTGCGCGAGGTACGCGCGCCAGCCGCCGAGCTGCGAAATCTCTTCTGCACCTTGCACCGCCCAGCCCTCGCAGACGAAGCCTTGCACCCATTCGCCGTTTCCGAGTTCAACCTGGCCGATGCCGAGCGGGGACGGGATGCCCGCCACGAACGAGCCGTATTCGCGTGCCGGCAGCCGCCACACTTCCACTTCGATCGCACTGCCATGGCCGGGATCGCGCACCATCTGCTCGAGTTGGCGGGCGCGCCGGGCGAGCGCATCGGGGCCGGCGCGGCAGATCCATGCGCTGGCGTAGGCATTGTCCTGCGCGGGGCGCAGCGATTCGAGGACTTCGGAAGGTGTGCGCTTCCCCTGCCGGTAATCGGCGAGCAGCGACGATAGGGTCGTGGACACTGCTTTCCTCCGTTTGGCATCTTGTATACCATTGAGTATACCTACGGACGCCGCGCGGAATCCACCGCTGCGCGACGAAAACGGTGCGAGGGAGGCGACATGGCGAACATGGCAATCGAAGCGGAACCGTACGAGCTCGAATTCGACCCGACGACGACCGCGCTGCTGATCATCGACATGCAGCGTGACTTCGTCATGCCCGGCGGATTCGGCGAGGCGCTAGGCAACGACGTCACACCGCTGCAGGCGACCATCGCGCCGACGGCGCGAGTGCTGGCGGCCGCGCGCAAGCGCGGAATGCTGGTGGTGCATACCCGCGAGGGCCATCGCCCGGACTTGACCGATTGTCCGCCTTCCAAGCTGGTGCGCGGCCGTGGCAAGACGCGCATCGGCGATCCCGGTCCGATGGGGCGCATCCTGGTGCGCGGCGAGGTCGGCCACGACATCGTGCCGGAACTGTATCCCAGGGCCGGAGAGCCGGTGATCGACAAGCCCGGCAAAGGCGCGTTCTACGCCACCGATCTCGAACTGATCCTGCGCGATCGCAATATCAGGACGCTGATCGTCTGCGGCGTTACAACCGAAGTGTGCGTCAACACCAGCGTGCGCGAAGCCAACGACCGCGGCTACGAATGCGTGGTGCTGTCCGATTGCGTCGGATCGTACTTCCCGGAGTTCCAGAAGTCCGGGCTGGCGATGATCAAGGCCCAGGGCGGGATTTTCGGCTGGGTATCGGATTCCAGGCGTGCGCTGGCCGCAATCGGCGTCTGACGGCGGGCTTGGCGCCCGCTTCGTGCGCGCGGACCGCATCGGCGATCGCGTGCCAGCACGCGCACGCGGACGGGTGCATAGCGTGTTCGAGCGGGCCTGCAACATAGAGACTCCTGCCGGCGAACTGGTTACGCTGCTGGCGCAGGCACTGGGCAATGTTCCGCACGGCATCCAGCTGGCCGGCCCGGTTGCGCCATTCGAGGCGTGGCTGGCGCCGGGGCAATACGCGATCCTCGACAGCGCGGCACTGTGCTTGCCCGACGCCGGTATTACCGTCGACCTGTCCTGTGCTACCGTCTGGCGCGGTGCAGTCGCCGCCGTCCCGACGGACCATTGCTCGATGGATGCTGATGGCGCCGCCATCGCGGTATCGCTGCGCGAATTGCGCGCGACCCTGTTCGAACGCGCGCTGGAGCAGGGGTTTGCGCCGCTGCTTGCGGCTGCCGCCGGTGCGCGCTCTCCGGTCGAACGCGCATTGGCCACCCGGCTATCGCGTGCGCTGCCGCTGCTTGCGCGGGCAACTGAACGGCGCGACATCCCGGCCGTCGCCGCGGCGACGGCGCGACTCGTGGGGCTTGGCCCGGGGGTGACGCCGTCGGGCGACGATTTCATCGCCGGCTATCTGGCGGCGCTCTGGAGCCGTGCCGGTTTCGACAGTGGCCTCGATGCGATACTGCCGTCGCTGGCCGACGCGCTCGCGCCACTGTTTCTGCGTACCAATGCGATCAGCCGCCAGATGCTCAGCGATGCGGCGCAAGGGCATTTCGCGGAACGCCTGATCGATGTCACGGTTGCGATCGCGGGCGGGGGCGATGTCGTCGACGCGACTGTGCATGCGCTGGCGAGCGGCCACAGTTCGGGCGCCGATACGCTGTGCGGCCTGCTCTTCGGGTATGCGCCGCATCTGGCGATGCAGGCGTTTGCGCGCGCCACTCGATTCGAAAGCACGGCCAGCCGAGCGGCCGTGATCGCCTGAAAATCCGGGGGAATGTGACTTGTCTGCCATTCTGGTGAAAATCGTTCCCCGCGAATACCGGGATTCGGTGTCGCTTATGCAACTATCGGCGATGCTGGGCAAGCTGCCCGGCGTCGAACAGGCGTCGGCGGTGATGGCCACCGAGAACAATCTGGCGCTGCTGGCGGAAGCCGGTTTGCGCGTGGATGCGAAGGCCGCGCGCGCAAGCGACCTGTTGATCGTGGTGCAGGGCGAAAAATCGGCGCTGCCCGCGGCGATCGAGGAGGCGATGAAAAGCCTCACCCGGCAGACCGAGGATAACGGCGGCGAGGCGCGTGCGGCGCTGCGTCCGCGCAGCATCCAGATGGCGCTGAAGGTAGCCGGTGAGGCGAACATGGCACTAATCTCCACGCCGGGTGATTATGCGGCGGCGGAAGCGATGAAGGCGTTGCGGCTCGGGCTCAACGTCATGCTGTTCAGCAACAACGTGTCGGTGGAGGAGGAGCTAGCGCTCAAGCAGTTTGCGCGCGAGAAGGACCTGATTGTCATGGGGCCGGACTGCGGCACCGCCATCCTCAACGGCACCGCGCTTGCCTTTGCCAATGTGGTCAGGCGCGGGCCGATCGGCGCGGTGGCCGCATCGGGTACCGGCCTGCAGCAGGTGAGCGTGTTGGTGGATCGGCTCGGTTCCGGCATCTCGCAGGCGATCGGCACGGGCGGGCGCGACCTGCATCGCGATATCGGCGGAATCTCGATGCTGAAGGGGCTGAAGGATCTCGCCGCCGATCCCGCCACACAAGTCATCGTGCTGATTTCCAAGCCGCCTGCGCCCGAGGTGGCCGAGCGCGTGCTGGCCGAGGCTGCAAAGGCCGGCAAGCCGGTGGTGGTGGTGTTCCTCGGCACCAATCCGCAGAGTGTCGCGCGAAAGGGCGTGCATGCGGTGAAGACCCTGGAGGACGCCGCGCGCGCGGCCGTCGCCATCGTCAAGGGAGAAAAGCCCCGCGACAGTTACGCCGAGATGCCGGAGGTGCCTGCCGGACTGCCGAAATTTGCCGAATCGCAACGCTACATACGCGGACTGTACAGCGGCGGCACGTTCTGCTACGAGGCGACGCTGCTGCTCGGCGAACTCCTGGCCGAGGTGCACTCGAATACGCCAACGCGCAATGCGCTCGAACTCGCCGACGTCTGGCAGAGCCATCATCACACGCTGGTCGACCTCGGCGATGACGTGTTCACCCGCGGCCGCCCGCATCCGATGATCGACTACCGCCTGCGCACCGAGCGCATCGTCAAGGAGGCCGAGGATCGGCAAACGGCGGTCATCCTTCTCGACGTGGTGCTGGGCTATGGCAGCCACATGGACCCGGCCAGCGAGTTCGTGCCGGCGATTCATCGCGCGCGCGCAGCCGCCGCCGCGCAGGGCCGCAGTATTGCGTTCGTCGGGCAGATCTGCGGTACCGCCGCCGATCCGCAGGACCTCGCACGCCAGAGCCGGGCGTTGACCGAAGCCGGCCTGCTGCTCACTGAGAGCAACGCGCAGGCGGTGCGGCTAGCCGCCGCGATCGTCGGCGCGGGCGAGCCGCCGCGCGGCGCACACTGACATGAAGAAAATGAGGATGCGATGAACACGCTGTTCCGGGAAGGCCAACGCATCATCAACGTCGGGTTGCAGTCGTTCGCCGATTCCATCGTGCAGGCCGGTGGCAAGCCGGTTCAGGTGGACTGGACGCCGCCGGCCGGCGGCAACCGCGCGGCGGGCTGGAGTCTCGCGCAACTGCTCAATCACCCCGAGGTGGAGCGCGCCAACGAAACCGCCTATGCCGCATTCCTCGCCGCGCAGCCGGTGGTTATGGGCATCGGCGTCGCCCGCAGGCAACTGCCGGGAATGCAGGATCGCATGATCCTGCACGCCGGGCCGCCGATCGCCTGGCAGGAAATGTGCGGGCCGATGCAAGGCGCGGTGATCGGCGCAATCCTCTACGAGGGCTGGGCCGCCGACGCGGCGAAGGCGCGCCTGCTCGCCGAAGGGGGAACGATCGCGTTTGCGCCCGCGCATCACCACGCGGCAGTCGGGCCGATGGCGGGCGTGATCAGTCCGTCGATGCCGGTGTGGGTGGTCGAGAATGCCGCCGGCGGCAACCGCGCGTATTCCAACATGAACGAGGGTCTGGGCAAGGTGCTGCGCTTCGGCGCCAATTCACCGGATGTGATCAAGCGCCTGCGATGGATGGCTGACGTGCTCGCGCCTGCGCTGTCGGCTGCGCTCGCGAAGCTCGGACCGCTGGAGTTGAAGCCGCTGATCGCGCAGGCGCTGCAAATGGGCGACGAAGTCCACAACCGCAACGCTGCGGCATCTTCGCTGTTTCTGAAGAGGATCGTGCCCGCGGCGCTGCATTCCGGCTTCGACGCGGGCGCGATCGCCGACGCGGTGACGTTCATCGCCGGCAACGATCATTTTTTCCTGAACCTGTCGATGGCGGCCTGCAAGTCGATGCTCGATGCCGCACATGGCGTGCCGGGAAGCAGTCTGGTCACTGCCATGTCGCGCAACGGCGTGCGCTTCGGTGTGCGGCTGTCGGGCACCGGCGGGCAATGGTTCGAGGCGCCTTCCCCGGTTGTCGGTGGACTTTTCTTTCCAAGCTACGGGCCCGAGCACGCGGCGCCGGACATGGGCGACAGTTCGATCACCGAGACTGCGGGCCTCGGCGGCTTTGCCATGGCAACGGCGCCGGCCATCGTGCAGTTCGTCGGCGGCACGCCGCAGGACGCGATCGCCAACACGCGCGAAATGCGCCACATCACGCTCGGGCGCAACAGCGCCTTCGCGCTGCCGGCAATGAATTTTACCGGCACTCCTGCCGGCATCGATGCGAGACGCGTGCTCGATACCAACATTTTGCCGATCATCAACACCGGTATCGCGCACAAGGAAGCCGGCGTCGGCCAGATCGGCGCGGGCATCACACGCGCCCCGCTGGAGTGTTTCACCCAGGCCGTCATTGCACTGGCATCCCGGATCGGCGTGTCCGTTCCCGCCAGCATCCGGCCCGCGTAGTCCCACAGGCTCGAGGAAGCTTGCGATGAGCAAACGCAAACACACAGCGGTCGTGGCAGTCGGCGGCAACTCGCTCATCGTGGACGATCAGCATCAATCGATCCCGGACCAGGTAAAAGCCGCGACGATGACCTCGCATTACGTGGCGGACATGGTCGAGGCGGGCTGGACGGTGGTGCTCACCCACGGTAACGGTCCGCAGGTCGGCTTCATCCTGCGCCGCTCAGGCATTGCCAAGGGCGTGGTGCCGGAGGTGCCGGTGGACTATGCCGATGCCGACACCCAGGGCGCGATCGGCTACATGTTCCAGCGCGCGCTCTACAACGAATTCCAGCGCCGCAAGCTCAAGCGCAAAGTGGTCGCGATCGTCACCCAGGTGCGGGTGGACCCGAACGACCCGGCTTTCCAGGCGCCGACAAAACCGATCGGCGCGTACATGACCGAGGACGTTGCCAAGTCGCTGGCGCAGGACCTGGGATGGAC
>JANXPQ010000410.1 GCA_025357235.1 Betaproteobacteria bacterium | reverse complement strand
CTGTATCGGTCCAACGACCTGAGGGAGTTGTTGCCGCTCGGGCTCGTCGAATCGATGGCAATGCCGGGCGAGAGCTATCGTCTGGCCACAGTTCCTCGGTGTCTCCGTGACAAGATCGGCGCCGACACAGCGTCGCTGGCGACAGAAGGCGGCTATGTCGATCTCAGCGGAACAGGCGAGTGGTGGGCGCCTTCGGGTCGTGTGTTCTATGCGGACGAGTCGATAACGGACCCTGCATACGAGCGGCGCCACGCGGCGGCTCACTTCTTTATGCCGCGCCGCTTTGTCGACCCGTTCGGCAATTCGACGCACGTGAAGCTTGACCCGAACGACCTCACCCCTGTTGGAGCGATCGATGCGGTCGGCAACGTTACGCGCGCCGAGATCGACTACCGCGTGCTCGCGCCAAGGCTGCTGATAGACGCTAACGGAAACCGGTCAGAAGCGGCGTTCGATGCTCTTGGGCTTGTCGCCGGAACGGCAGTTCTGGGCAGAGACGGCGAGGGCGATTCGCTCGATGGATTCGATCCCGACATCGATCCCAAGACCCTGCGCGAATTCCTTGACAATCCACGACACGCGTCCCAGGGCGTACTCGGGAACGCGACTACCCGTCTGCTGTATGACGTCGACCGCTATCGCGATTCGGGCAAGCCGGCGTTTGCCGCCTCGATTCTGCGTGAAACGCACGTCAGCGACCTCGTTGAGGGCGGCCGCACGCGTACGCAGGTGCACATCGCGTTCTCCGACGGCTTCGGCCGCGAGATCCAAAAGAAGCTGCAGGCGGAGCCCGGACCGCTGCGGCCCGACGGCGAAGTTATTGCGCAGCGGTGGATCAGCAGTGGCTGGACGATCTACAACAACAAGGGCAAGCCAGTCCGAAAGTACGAACCGTTCTTCAGCGCTGTTCCTGAATTCGAGTTCGCCGTGATTGAGGGCGTGAGCCCGATCCTGCTTTACGACCCGCTCGGTCGCGTGGTCGCCACGCTCCGCCCGGACCACACCTTCGAAAAGGTGGTGTTCGAGGCGTGGCAGCAGGTCAAGTGGGACGCGAACGATTCCGTTCAACTCAATCCCAAAACGGACCGGGACGTCGGCGCCCTCGCATCGCGGCTGCCCGACGACGATTACCTGCCGACGTGGTACGCGATGCGCATCAGCGGCGCACTTGGCGACGCAGAGAAGAACGCAGCGCTGGCCGCCGCCGGGGACTCCGCCACGCCGACGACGATCCATCTCGATGCGCTGGGACGGTCGGTGTTGTCTGTGGTGGACAACGGGTTAGACAACGAAGGAAAGCCCCGCAAGTACGAGTCGCTGACGGTCCTCGACATCCAGGGAAACACGCGCGACGCGATCGATGCGCTCGGGCGCAGCGTGGTGCGGTACGACTATGACCTGATGGGACGGCGGGTGTATCAGGCCAGCATGGAAGCGGGCGAGCGATGGACGCTGAGCGATGTCGCGGGGAAGCCCATCCGGGGCTGGGGCAGCCGTCTCTTCACATTCCGCACCGAGTACGACGTACTGCGTCGGCCGGTGCGGCAATACGTCGATGGCGGCGACCAATACGAGCGTAATGCTGGCGCGCGTCCATGCAATCTGCTGTACGAGAAAACGGTCTACGGTGACAGCGCCGACACGGGGATGACCGAGCATCGCCAGCGGGCGGCCAATCTGCGCGGGCGGGTCTTCCGCCACTTTGACACCTCGGGCGTGACGACGACTGAGCGGTACGACTTCAAGGGCAATCCGGTCGAGACCACGCGCCAGTTCGCCCGCGAGTATCGGAGCGCACCGGACTGGTCCAAGACGCAGGCCTTCGAATCGGCACGGTTCACCGGGCGCACCACCTACGATGCGCTCAATCGCGTGGTGAGCAACACCAGCCCGGACGGGAGCATCTACCGCCCTGCCTATAACGACGCGGGGCTCATTGAGCGCATTGACGTGGCGCTGCGCGGCGTACATTGCAAAGGCGCGCCGCCGTGGACGGCGTTTGTCCGCAATATCCATTACAACGCACACGGTCAGCGCATCCGGATCGACTACGGCAACGGTGCGAGTTCCACCTCTGACTACGACCCGTTGACGTTCCGGCTGCGAAGGCTTCGAAGCACGCGCGCGACGGATCGCGAGCCGCCTGCCGCAACGATATTCGCGGACCCCGCGTGCATTCAAGACCTGAGGTATCACTACGACCCTGTGGGCAACGTTGCCGAGATCGGCGACCGGGCATTGCAGACAGTCTTTCATGCGAACCATCGGGTCGACGCCGCCTGTCGATACCGATATGACCCGCTTTACCGATTGACTGGAGCAACGGGTCGCGAGCACGTCCTGCAATCGGCATTCCGATTTGCCCCTCCCGATGGCGACTACCGCGACTATCCGTTCATCGGCGCGAGTTCATCGGGTGATCCTCGATCGCTCGCGAGCTACTCGGAGCGCTATGAATACGATCCGGTGGGGAATCTTCTGTGCGTGGCGCATCGCTCCGCGCACAATGACTGGACCCGGCGCTACGTGTACGAGGAAGCGAGCCTCGTCGAGCCTGATCGCTCCAGCAACCGGCTGAGCCGTACGCACCTCGGCTCTCAGGCCGGTACGCCGAAGGAAACCTATCTCTACGACGCGAACGGGAACATCGTCCGCATGCCGCACCTGCCGACGATGCGCTGGGACTTCCTAGACCGAATGGCAGCGAGTGCACGGCAGATCGTCGATTGCGGGACGCCCGAGACGACGTACTACACCTATGACTCAAGCGGTGCGCGTACACGAAAAATGACCGATCGCGCGAATGGATCGCGCAAGAGCGAGCGGCTATATATCGGAGGGTTCGAGGTATTTCGCGAATATGCTGGAGACGGTGAAAGCCTTGCGCTTGAGCGCGAGACGCTGCACGTGATGGACGATGCGCAGCGCGTGGCGATCGTCGAAACGCTCACCTTGGATCGGGGCGATCCATTGCTTTCTAGCGTTCCGCTGCAGCGCTTCCAGCTCGCCAATCATCTCGGCTCAGCGAGCATCGAGCTCGACGAAGCAGCGGGCCTCATCTCGTACGAGGAGTACTCGCCGTACGGCACGACGTTGTTTCAAACAGGGCGCAGCGCGCACGAGGTCAAGCTGAAGCGCTATCGGTACACGGGCAAGGAGCGCGACGAGGAGAATGGCTTCGGCTACCACGGTGCGCGGTACTACGCGCCATGGCTCGGGAGGTGGATCAGCGCGGACCCGTCTGGCGTCGACGACGGGCCTTGCGTTTACGCATACGTGTCCGGGAATCCGGTGCGTCTTGTCGATCCTTCCGGCTCGGCAGGCGCTCCGCCCGGAGCGCTTGGCTACGTCGCGCCGTGGTACCAGCAGATCAACCCGCGGCGATTGTTCGGTCAAATTGCGACTGAGGCGGAGCACGTCATCCCGCGCGGGGTCCTGAAGCAACTGCTCTACAACCCAGCGGCTAAAGAAACAGAGTACACCCTTGGGCGGTACCTGAAGGATCCGACGGTCATCGTCGAGCGTGCCACCGCATTGATGAAGACCTATCCGAGCCGCGGGATTGCCGCGGCCGACAACGCCCGCACCGCAGCCGCGAAAGCGCTTGTCGCAAGTGGCAAAGGGGTCGATCTGGGGAGGGAAATCGAAGCTGCCCTCGATACGACGAAGGCTGCGATTTCAGGCACGGGGTCGATCGTGAGCGAAGGGCAGGTTGGCGAGGCAATACTGGGCCAGGTCGGCAATCTGTTCGCAATGCAGCGGCTGGGCGATACGGCGGTGAAGCTCAAGGAATTCGAGGACGCAACTCGCCTTGCGAAAAGCGCCGAAACCCTGAGCACCGGTCTTAAATCCGTTCCCAAAGTCGGCCCGGTCGGCACCGGCCTCGCCGTTCTCGGCCTCGTGCTTACCGTAGGCGTCTCATCGGCACAGGCAGCAACGCGGCCCACAGCGACCACTATGCTGGACAAGATCGAGCACACCACCGAGAACGTCCGAAGCGCCGTGGACGTTGGCGGAGCCGTGATGTCGCTGCATCCAACGGGCGGACTAATTGTCCTGGGAGCGACTGCGACCACGCTGGTAGCCGAAAAAGGCATCGAGGTTACCGGGGGCGACAAGCGCATCGTCGAGAACGCAAAAGAGGTGGAGTCCTTCGCGAAAAAACACGGTGCAACTGATGACCAGGCGCAGATCGCAGGGGCCGTCACGGCCGGCGCATCTGGCATCGCGGAAGGTGTGGGCGTAATCGGTGAGCTGGCAATGGGCCCTATAGGCTGGGCTCACCTGGGATACAAGGCCTACAAGAATAAATGATGCATAGCAAAGGAGCACGCCATGCCGCCCAGTCTCGCCCGCTATCTCAACAGGATTTTGTTCGTCTCAATCCCGACCCTGTTCGAGGACGGCACCGCGCGTCCCTACACATTGATCGGCGCAGAGCTTAACGGCTTATGGCTGCAGTCCGATGCGCTGACTGATCGCCTGCTGCAGGAACATGGGCGTGGTCTCGCTCGGATGAACCCGGTCGTTTTCGTTCCATTCGCCAATATCGCCGGTGTGGTGGTCGCGACCAGTGTGCCGCCGCCCGCCGACGAGTGCACGTCTGACGAATCCACTGCGAATGTGACCACGGCCGCGACCGAACGGCAAGAGTTGAAAGACGAGCCTGCCAAACCCGCGCCGGAGAAGCCGCTAAAGCGCGGGATGAAGCGCTGACGACCTGACAACGCAGGACACCAAACGCTGCACCCAGAGAGGCGCCAGAACTATCGCCGGCGCAGCGCGACCGAACTGAGGAGAAGCTAGATGTCGAGCCTGATCGTCGTTCGAATCGTTCCCCCGCAGCCGCTGGACCCGGCGAAGTTCACCGACTATCTGAATCCGGCCGGGCTCGGGCCTTTGCAGATCACGGCGTTCGAGTTGTCGTTCAGCGATCCGAGCGTTGGGCGCAACCTGGGCACCGCGAAGTACGTCGCAGCATCGACCGGCCCGTCTCCCACAAGTCCGCTCGTCATGCCGCCGACGCCGGCGCTGACGGTCCCGGGCTACGGTGGGTCATCGCCAGCGTCGGGCATCGTCCAGCATTTTGACGTCGATGGCGCGACGCCGCCGTTGTCTGTCTATTTCCAACTCGACGCGGCCGCGACGGCGATCATCGAAATTCCTACGGCAGCGAAGATCGAGAACTTGCGACTGGTGGCGCAATGGGGTTCGGGAGCCAGTGCGACGCCAGTGCCGGTGGGGCAGCTCTACTACAACGTCCAGGTGAGCGCGGGGCCGGCGCCAGATCTTGAGCTGTGGACGCCCTCGAACCTCGCCGTGGACCCACAGGTCGATCCCTGGATGGCGCTGTCGCCGAGCGCATACCTACATCTTCCGGCGCCGCCGAGCGCGTCGAAGCCCTTCTCGTTCTCCCTGCCGACCGACGGGACTTCACCTCCGTTCGACGCCCTTCTCTTCGCTGTGCAGACGATCCTTAAGCAGGATCCCGGTCCGTCGCTAGTCGTCGCGACAACTTCCGCTTCGCTGGCCGGCGACACGACGATCAAGGTGCCCGCAACTGGGACCGGAATCGCCGCGGGCATGAGCGTTTCGGGGAGCGGCATCGCCGTGCAAACGACGGTGCGCTCGATTGATGCCGGCGGACCCATCACGCTGAGCAAGGAAGTCGTGCCGCCGGGGGTTGCATCGGGCGCCAGCCTCACGTTCACGCCTAACCTCGGCGCGTTGTCGGTTCAGCAGTGTCGCAACATCGCGTACGAGATCGTCTGGAGCCAGCAACCGCCGCCACCCCAGCCGCCCGATTCGATCGGCCAGATGTACAGCAAGCCACCGAATGCGGGGCCGATGCTGAGCGGAACGACGCCGAATCAGCTCGAAGCCGATCGGCAGCAGTTCGAAGCGGCCTTGTTGAGCTATTACACGCTTGCCGACACTGCAGCCGATCGGCTCACCGGCTTTGTCAACTCTCTGTCCATCGCAGTTGCCTGCGAGCAGCGTTCGCTCGCCTCGACACAAGCGGTGCTCGACCTGCCCGCCAACTCGGCCGCGGCCGGAGGCGGGCCCGTAAGCGGCCATGAGATCGTCCTTACTGGTGTCGACTCGGTTGATCCGCCCGCGAACTTTGGTATTCCCGCGGCGTATTTCTATGGCCTAGGCGTGTTGCTGCCCATCCAGATCGGCCTCAACCAGCGCTTTCAGCTCGCAACCGGCGAGCCAGTGGAGCGGTTGTTGTCCGAACTGACGTCAGCGATCAACGCTGGGACGATCACCGATGCCGAAGCGTTCGTCGCTCTCGCGCCGATGAAGTGCAACGCCGCGCAAGCCGCGCGACGCATCGCTGCGATGAATATCCCCTCGGCGTCCACCGCGCCCCTCGCGCCACTTGGCGCGCGCAGCCTGCAGACACTGGCCGACGCGCCATCGGGAACAAAGCTGTCATTCGCCGAGACCGGCGGGCTGACCGCCGGTATGTTGGTCAGCGGCATCAACATTCCGCTGAACGCAACGATCGGGTCGTTGACGGCGACGGACGTCACGCTCAGCGCCCCGCTGCTCGGCGACGTGACTGCGGGCTCCGCAATCCGCCTCGCTTCCTTGTACTCGGCGGGCATGTCAGCGCTCGTCAAGTCTTGGCTTGCGTTTCCGCCCGATACGACCGGATCTCCGAGCACGCAGGTCTACCTTGCATCGGACGATGCGACGAGCTTCTGGCCGGCCGCAAGGAGCGCGCAGCCTGGCGCCTATCTCGACCTTGTGCTGTCCGCTCTGACCGAGGGCTACATCGTTCCTGCGCCATTCAACACGGCGCTGGGAAGCCTGATTGTCTCCAACCTTTTGCCAACCGCGACCATCGATGCCCTAGCGGCGGTCACGCGCGCGCAATGGATCGACTTCTTCCAAAAGAATCCGACCTGGTTGCCGTCCGGAACCGGCAACATCCAGGCGCGCATCGATGCCTTTATCCGGCGGGCGCAGTCGTTCCTGGTGATCGGTGCCGGCGGTCAGATGGCCGCGTTCGTCCTCGCTACGAGTTCGGCGGCCGCGTCGGGCAGCACGACACTCCAGTTCGCCGCCAGTCCTCAAATCGCCGTGGGCATGCTCGCCAGCGGCCCCGGCATTCCGCCGGGGACGACCGTCGCCGGCGTGGCCACCGCGGGTGGCACTACGACGGTCACGCTGAGCGCGCCCACAACGGCAGCGATCCCCGCCAATTCGAACATCACGTTCAGTATGAACGTGACGAGCGCCAACGCGCCGGACCTGCCGCAGCTCCTCGCGCCGACGCAGGACTGGCTGTCGTTGTGCCTGGCGGCATACGGCCCCTTCACGCTCGGCACGGGATTTGATCCGGCGAAGCTGCGCGCCGCTGCAGCCAGCGTCTTGACGGACGATGAGCGCGCGCAACAATGGGCCGTCGAAGCGCTGACTACGCTCGACGCGCTGTACCAGGTCATGAAATCTGTGGCCCTGCCGCCACCGGGTACGCCCGCGTTCGAGTTCTCGGTCATCGAGGCGATGTATGCGCGCGGCTTTACCTCCGCGCAAGCGATCACCGTGCTGAGCGGCGATCGGTTCGAGCACGCGCTCACCGGCACCATCGCCTTCGAGCTCGCCGCCGCGATCTATTCGTCCGCATCGGCAATCACGCCACCGTCACCAGCGGCCGGGGCGCCGGGTGGGTTTATCCCGGTGAACCCCGACGGCAGGCTGACTAACTGCGTTCCGCCCTCGTGCACGTCGCCGCTCGGCCCGATCGCCTATCTGGCTGAGCTGCTGCAGCTGTCTGCGCTCTCGACCTGCGCCTCCCCCGTCGCCGAGAGCGTCTTTCTACCGACGAGCAGCGACACGCCCAATGGCGATACGCTGCCGTTCGTGACGACCGCCGGAGTCGTCGTCGGAATGGCCGTCAGTGGACCCAGCGTTCCGGACGATACGGTGGTCGCGAGCGTCACGGCAACGACAGTCACGCTGAGCCAGTCGATTTCCGCCGATGTTGCTCCCGCGTCGATCATCGCCTTCGCCCCCGCGACGCTGCAGACCGTTCTGACCAAGCGCCGGGGACCATTGGGCGACCTCGCGGCGAGCTGCGCGAATCTCGAAACACCGCTGCCGCTGATCGACATCGTCAACGAGAACCTCGAGTATCTGGGCGCCGCGGCTGAACCCACCCACGGGGTGGTCTACGACACTTCGCCGGACAAGCTCGCTGGGCACCTTCTGTGTCGCGAAGATTCATGCCCACCTGACGAATGCGCTCCGTACTGCCACGAGGCTGCGCGAATCTTCGGAGCGCTGCCGGAATATTCGACGCCGGCCACTCCGGTCGCGGCCAACAACAGCGTCGAGCCAGCCGTATTCGACATCCTGAAGAAGGATTTCTCCGCGTGTCGGCTGCCGTACTCACAAGCGCTCGACGTTTCGCGCACGTATCTGCGGCACTTTGGAAGCTGTCGCGTCGAGGAGATGCGCACGTTCCGCAGGTGCATCACCGAGTTCGTGCTTGATCCGGCGAATGAACCGGCGGGGTTCGCGGACCACCTATGGCGCCTGCCGGTGCGCATCGACATTGCAATCGAATACCTGGGCATCACCCCCGAGGAATATGCAACCTTGTTCCAGGGGACTGAGGCATCGCTGTGCGGCCAGCATCCCAACCCAGCTCCCCAGCCCAACGATCCGCGGCATGGGGACGACCCGAACAATCGTGATCGGAACGAGGCCAACAATCCGGCAGTCAATCCGGACCCGCTCGCTGTCGCGGAAGTCAGGCCCAGGGTAGCCGTCCGTGGGCTCTACGGGTTCAGCGGACGCAACGAAGACGCTACCTGGATCGACGTCGTCGCCGGTGTCCCTGAGTTCCTCGCCCGCACCTGCCTCGCTTATTGCGATTTCTACGAGTTGTGGAAGTCCGGTTTTGTCGAGTTCTCCAACGGGGCGCGAGAGGACGGCGCCTTTCCGGAATGCGAGCCGTGCTGCCTCGATGGCATGGTCATTCAGTTTCCGGAGCAGCGCGGCGGCCGCGCCGGATCTTTGGCGCAAATAATGGTATTCATCCGCCTCTGGCGGAAACTGAACGAAACGTGCTGCTTCTGCTATTCCTTTGCGCAACTCCGCGACGTGTGCAACGTGCTGCACCTGTTCGATACGAGCGGCGCGATCAACCCCGAATTCATCCGCCAGCTGGCCGCATTCCAGATGCTGCGGGAACGGTTTTGCCTTGACCTGATCGACGAATCGGAAAAGCCCGGGCCAAAGGCGGTCGACGCCGATCGCACGCAGCTCCTTGCAATCTGGGTCGGCCCGTTGGCCACGAAGTGGGGGTGGGCTGTCCGTCAGCTGTGCGAGAAGGTGCTCCATCACGCCCAGATCCACTACGGTTGCGATCAGCACAGACCGGACATGGTCGAATGGCTGCAGTCGAAGCTCGACGCTTTGTCGAGGCTGACTGGATTCGACCCGGCATCCGCGACCGACAACTGGCACGCGTTGCCGACGCACACAGTGCGGTTCGCCGAGGTGCTCGCAAAGCTCGTGGCGTCGAGGTTCAAGCTGGACGAAGTGCTATATCTGTTCACAGTCGATGACCAGTATTGCGGCGACATCTTTCCGTTGCAGGACGAGCTCGAAGCGTCCGAGCTGCCGCTAGCTCTGCCTGCGGATGAGAGCGGCTTTTCCTTGTGGCACTTGCGACACAGGCTCCTCGGCAAGCCCAAACCCGAGATGGTGGACGCCACGGGCTGGCGCGTTTCGGTCGTGGTTGAGGACCACCTAGCGGGCGACGTCTGTTCCCCGGGCGACGAGCCGCGGAAAACTGTTCGCGTCGAGACCACAGTCAGTGAGGAATGCGTCGACGACTGGGATTGGTCACGCGTTTCAAAGATCTTGACCGACGAGCTTGGCTTCGTGCTCGACGATGTGCTTGATCTCGGCCGGCACCTGTTCCCGCAACTTCTCAGGAAATGCGGCTTCGTGGTCGATGCCCCGGCCA
>JANXPQ010000381.1 GCA_025357235.1 Betaproteobacteria bacterium | reverse complement strand
GATGACCTCGCCATCCCATTCCCAGCCGATCGTCAGGACACCACCCAGGACGAGGAACGCCTCCGCGACCTCGTGCGCATGCGAAGCGCCGTACTTGCCCACCGGCTGGTGGACCATGCTCATGGTGAAATGGTCCGGCTTCAGCGTGGACGGATCGTCCATCTTCGGTGAGCCCCCCGCGCCGATATAGCGGATCTGCGCGCGATCGAGCTCGGGGAAGCCTCGGCTAGCCGGAAACGCATCCCAGTCGGGAATCTTGTCGGCGTGGCGGCCAACGTTGCGGCCCATCCTTGCATCCAGGTCTTCATCAAGCACTGCGGCCATGGCGGTCTCCTTCTTAAGTGGGGAGCGCGGCACCGGACAGGGCGCGCGAAATGTTGTCCACGAACTGCGTGAGGTACTTGTCCGCGGTCTTCTTCATGATCGGCTGGCCGAATTCGCCGAGCTTGCCAAGGATCTTCGACTCGGTGACGATATCCAGCGACGTGCCGCCCTGCACTGGCGCCAGGCGCGTCGTAAACTCGGCTTTCACATTTCCCGGCACGCGGGCGTCCTTGGCATCGGCGCGCATGCGCGCGGTCCAGTTCGCCCGGTCGCGTTCGATGACGACGATGCCGCCCTGAAGCCTGAGCGAGATCGGGCCGATCGACAGGCGCACGCGCCCTTCGTAGCTGTCCGGCCCGTTCTCCCGGAACTCATCGAGGCCGGGCAGGCAGGCGCTGACGGCCTTCGCGTCGATGATGAAATCCCAGAGCCGGTCGATCGGCACGGCGATCACGCTGGTTTTCTCGAAGCGCATGAGCTCGGCTTAGGCGTATTCCACGCCCAGCAACTGGTGAATCCTGTTCGAGTACACCATGAATTCCTGCGTGCCCCGCACGCGCGGGTGCCTTGGCCGCGGCAGGTCGATCTTCACGTCGGCCACGATCCGGCCCGGCCGGCCACTCATCACCAGCACGCGGTCGGCGAGGAACACGGCTTCCTGGATGCTGTGCGTGATAAGCACCGTGGTTTTCCGGCGCTCGCTCCAGATCCGCATGAGCTCGACGTTCATCATGTCCCGCGAAAGCGCATCCAGGGCGCCGAAGGGCTCGTCCATCAGCAGGAGCGTCGGGTCGTAGACGAGCGCCCGGCAGATGGCCACGCGCTGCTGCATGCCTCCCGACAGTTCCTTGGGCCGCATCGCCGCAAACTCCGCGATACCCGCGAGACGCAGCAGCTCCTGAGCACGGTCCATGTAGTCCGCGCGCTTGCGGCGCAGGATTTCGACGGGCAGCAGCACATTGTCGAGGACCGAGCGCCATTTGAGCAGCATCGGCGTCTGGAAAACCATGCCGACATCCGACCGCGGCGAATCGACCTTGCGGCCGAAGACGCTCACCTCGCCGGAGGAAACGCCGAGCAAGCCCGCGATGATCTTGAGGATCGTCGACTTGCCACAGCCGCTGGGACCCACCACGGTGACGAACTCGTTCTCGCGCACCGAGAAATCCAGGTCCGCCAGTGCCTGCACCTCGCCGCGCTTGGTGCGGTAGGTCTTTCCGACGCCGCGCACGCCGATGGCCTCGCCACCGGCGCGCGGGACCGCATCCGTCGCAACTCCCGGCATCGCGAGCGTCGCTGCGCTCACCGCGCCCTACTTCCCCGCCGGCTTCTGGCCGGCCTTGACGAAGGAGTTGGTGTACGCGTCCACGAGAGTCACGTTGCTCTTGAGGCCGAGATAGTCCCGCGTGACATCCATCGTGAACTGCATCTTCTTTTCCGACATCGGGCCGACGCATTCTTCAGTACCTCGTCGACCATCAGGTGCTTGATCGCCACATCCAGCTGCGGGCGCGCGATGTCTGGGTTGGCCGCCTGGTTGTGCTTCATGAACATCGCGAGCGCCTCGGCTGGCTTCTCCACCGCGAAGACGCAGCTGCGCACCATCGCCTGCGTAAAGCGGCGCACGAAGTCCGGATCCTTGGCGAGCAGGTCGTCGTGGGCGATGACGCCGTTGGAGTAGATGTCCATGCCAAAGTCCGAATACAACATCTCGACGATCTCCTGGCCCATGCGCTTCGCTGCCACCGCCATCACGGGCGTGTACGCGGCGAGGCTCATCACGCCGTCGACCTGCTTCGACATCAGCATCGCTGGCTTGGCCGACGATTCCATGGTGATGATTTCGACCTTCTTGTCGTCGAAGGCGTTGATCTTCGCGAATCCTGGCAGCGCCACGCGCGGCGCGTCGCCCGCGGTCGCGCCCAGCTTCATGCCTTCCATGTCCTTCGGCTTGCGCACCGCCTTGGAGGGCAGTGTGAGCACGTTGTTCATCGCCTTGTAATGCACCATCATGATCTGCTTCACCTTCGCGCCCGTGCCGCGCGCGAGAATGGAGGTGCTCGCGTCGGCGAAGCCGAACTCGGCCGCGCCGGCCGCGACCTTCACCGCCACGTCGGCCGAGCCCTTGCCCGACTGGAAGGTGACGTCGAGGCCGGCTTCCTTGAAGTAGCCGTTCTCGATCGCCGGATAGAACAGCGCGTGCTTGCCATACGGCGTCACGTCCAGGATGAACGTCACCTTGCGCAGGCTCTGCGCGAAGGCCCGGCTGGGTGCGTAGGCGGTGACTGCGGCCGCCGCGGCCGCCTTCACGAACGTTCGCCGCGTCACCTCCTTGCGCGTCTTTTGCATGTCTGCACTCCTCTTTCTAGTTATGGGTCTGGCAACTTCAGGTGGTCGACAGGATGTCTTCGGACTCTTCCGCGCCCCAGGGCACGACGACGCGCTCAAGCAGCTCCATCAGGCCGAACAGCACCAGGCCCATGACGGAGAGCACGATGAGCGCGGCGAAGGACATCGCGACGTTCATTTCGGAATTGGCGACCATGATCACGTAGCCCAGGCCGGTGTTTCCGGAGATGAACTCGGCGACGATCTCACCGATCACGGCGAAGGTCACTGCGACCTTGAGGCCGGAAAAGATGAACGGCATCGCGTGTGGGAACGCGACTTTCACGAATTGCTGGATGCGGTCGCCCTTGAGCATGCGCACGAGATCAAGCAAATCGCGTTCCACCGACGACAGCCCCGTGATGGTGCTCATAACCACCGGGAAGAAGGAGATCACTGCCGCGACGACGACCCGCGACGGCAGGCCATAGCCGACCCAGATGATGAACAGCGGCGCGAGCGCCACTTTCGGCACGGTCTGTAGCACCAGGATCACCGGGTACAGCAGGCCGCGCAACACCCACGAGTACACGATCATGGTGCCGATCACAATGCCGGCGGCCGCGGCGACCAGGAAGCCTAGCGAGGCGCCCCATAGCGTGGAAAGCGCGTGGTTCATGTAGAGCTCCGGGCGCTTGGCGAATTCGGCGACGATGGCCGAAGGCGGCGGCAGCAGGAAGGGCGCGATTTCCAGCGTGCGCACCACCGCCTCCCAGACAAGGGCTAGGCCGACCATGATCACTAGTCCGAGGGCGAGCGTACGAGGTTGCATGCGGCGGCTCCGTTGCGGGTTAGGCGGCCAGCGCCTTTTCGATCGCCCGGCGCACGATCACCGGGGCCACCTGCATCTTGTACGCCGGCGAGCCGCGGGAGTCGAGTTCCGGATCGGCGCCCTGGATCGCGGCGCGCGCCGCATCCTTGAGCCGCGCTTCGTCGGGGGCACGGCCCACCAGCAGGCTTTCCGCCTCGGCCGAGCGCAGCACGGTCGCCCCCATCGAGCCCACGGCAATGCGGATGCCCTCGACCTTCTTCGCATTGCCGGTCAGGCAGACCGCCACATTCACTGTGGCGTAGTCGTCGTGGCTGCGCGGCAGGAACTTGATGAATGCGGCGCGCGTCCTCGGTGCGGGCAGCGGAATCTCGATCGCCGTGAGGATCTCCTCGCGCTGCAGGGACGTTTCGAAATAACCGGTGAACAGCCCGTCCAGCGGTATCCGGCGCTCGCCGTTGGCGCCCCTGGCCACCACCCTGGCGTTGAACGCAGTCAGCGTGGTGGGCGGATCCTGGTGCGGATTGGCGTGCGCGAGATTCCCGCCGGCGGTGCCGACATTGCGCACGCGGCGCGTGGCGATGTGGTTGAAGGTTTCCGCGACGACCGGCAGCAAGCGCCGGATCTCGGGCGAAGCCGCGACTTCCGCGTGCGGGGTCGCGGCGCCGATGCGCACGCAATCGCGCTCTACGCGGATGCCGCGCATATCGGGCAGCGCGCACACGCCGATTAGCGCCGCCGGATGCAGCAGGTCCGCGCGCATCAGGAGCATCAGTGCGGTCCCGCCGGAGAACCAACGGGCTTCGTCGCCGTACTGGCGGCGCAGCTCGAACGCCTCTTCGAAGCTGCGCGCGACGTGATAAGCGAAGGGAGGCAGGCTCATGCGTGCCCGTTCCGGCCAGCGATTGCGTTCAGCACCTTCTCCGGCGTGATCGGCAGCGTGTGGATGCGCGCGCCGATCGCATCAGCGACTGCGTTGCCGATCGCCGCGGCGACCGGGTCCATCGAAATCTCACCCACACCTTTCGCACCGAAGGGGCCGGTCTGTTCGTAGGACGGCACGAAGACGCTCTGCATCGGCGGGATGTCCTTGATGCAGGGGATCTTGTAGTCGGAGAAATTCGGATTCTGCAACTGTCCATCCTCCATCAGGATGCCCTCGGTCAGCGCGTAGCCGATACCCTGGATCAGTCCGCCATCCACCTGGCCTTGCGCGAGGACCGGGTTGATGATCGTGCCGGAATCAGTGGCGATGGCGTAGTCGACGACCTTCACTTGCCCGGTTTCGGGATCGATCTCGACCTCGACCGCGTGCGCGCAGAAGCTGAACGCGCCGGATTCGGAGCCGTAGCGGTCCTTGTGGTGCGACTCGGAATTCGCGTCCCAGGTACCAGTCACGACGATCGGCTTGCCCATGCGCCGGAAATTACGTTTCGAGACCACCTGCGCCACGGTCATCGAGGGCGATTCGGCACCTTTCCTGCGTACGATGCCGTCGACGATCTCCAGTTCCGTCGCTGGGAGCTTCATGAATTCCTCGGCCGATTCGAAGATCTGCTTCTTCGCTTCGACGGCGGCGATGCGTACCGCGTTGCCGGCCACGTACGCGAGCCGGCTCGCAAACGCGCCCAGGCAGAATGGCGCCGTGTCGGTGTCGGCCTCGCTGACCGAAATGCGTTCGAATGGGATGCCGAGCTCTTCCGAGGCGATCTGCGCAAGGATGGTGGTGTTGCCCTGCCCCACCTCGCCTTCGCCGCAGAGCAACGTGACGCGGCCGTCATGCAACACACTCAGCACGACGCTGGAACCGTCATAGTCGTAGAAATGGCGCTTGCCACTCACATGCGCCGACATCGCCAGGCCGATGCCGCGCCAGGGCTTGCGATTCGCACGCTTTTCCTTCCAACCAAGCAATTCCGTGGCCTTCTCGATGCAAGCCTTGAGCTCGCAGCTGCCGACCCGATTGCCGTGCGGCGAAACGCGGCCGGGGCCGATGGCGTTCTTCAGTGCGACCTCGCGCGGGTCGAGCCCCAGCTTCTCCGCCGCGATGTCGATGGTCTGCTCGACCGCCCATTCGGAGGATGGATTGCCGAAACCGCGAAATGCCCCCGTCGGCACCTGGTTGGTGTACGGTACGAAGAGCTCGGTGCGCACGATGTCGTTCACGTAAAGCGTATCGTGGCGCAGTGCGGCGACGCCGCCCACGGCGGGCGCCTTGCCCGAATACGCGCCGTTGTTCGTGACCGCGCGCAGGTCCTTCGCGATCATGGTGCCGTCCTTGCGGAAGCCGGCGCGCACGCGGATGCGGATATTGGGACGCGGACGGCCCGCGATGAAGTCGTCCTCGCGCGAGTTGGCGACGCGCACCGGGCGCCGCGCGGCCTGCGCGAGCAGTGCGGTGATCACCGCGTTGTTGTCGTCCATCGACTTGCCGCCGAAGCCGCCGCCCACGTAGGTCTGAATGATGCGAATCATGCTCGGATCCATCGCGAGCGCCTTGGCGATCTGCAGCTGCGCCCGATACGGGCCTGACAGGCACGACCACACCGTGATCTTGCCGCTCGGGTGCCAGTCGGCCATCGCGCCGTGCGGCTCGATGGCCGACTGCCACTGCAGCATGCTCTCGAAGGTTTCGTCGACGACGAGGTCGGCGCCCGCCAGCGCCTTCTCGACGTCGCCGCGCTCGGAGTGGCGCGGCGGCGCGGTGAACTGCTCGCGGCGGACTGCCTCGTCGGGGTCGAGGACGATCTCGAGTTCTTCCCACTCGACGTCGATCGCGTTGATCGCGGCCTGCGCCTGGCGGAACGTGTCGGCGGCCACGGCAGCAACTGCGGCGCCGGAGTAGCCGACCTCCTCCTCGAGCCCGCTCGCGTCGCCGGGGCCGATCGCGGCGCGCACTCCTGGCAGCGCAAGCGCCGGCGCGAGGTCGATCTTCTTCACGCGCGCGTGCGCGTGGGGAGAGCGGAGAACCGCTGCCTGCAGCATCCCGGGCAGCTTGATGTCGGCGGTGAAGCGCGCCTCGCCACGCACGCGCTCGGGCCCCGATTTGCGCGTCGCCGGCCGACCGACGACGTCGCGCGGCCCTTCCGGCCACTGCTCGAGCGGATCCTCCTCGACGACGATCCAGACCTCCTCGAACCGGCCTTCGACCTCTTTCTCGGTGCGAATCAGTCTTGCCACGTGAGAATCGCCTCCTCGATCTTCGGATACGTGCCGCAACGGCAGATGTTGCCGGCCATTGCGTGCTTGATCTCGTCGCGCGTCGGCTCCGGATTCGCGGCGACAAGCGCGGCGGCGGAGACGACCTGCCCGGCGTGCAGAAGCCGCACTGAACCGCGTCGGTGCGGACGAACGCCTCGACGAGCGGATGATCGCGCAGCCCCTCGATCGTCGTGATCTCGCCGTCGACCGTGTGCGCGAGCGTGATGCACGAGAGCCGCGGCACGCCGTCGACCTGCACGGTGCACGCGCCGCAATGCCCCTCCGCGCACGCGATCTTCGTCCCCGTGAGGCCGAGCCGGTCGCGGAGAACCGACGCGAGACTCGTCCCGACCGCGACGTCGAGAACGTGCTCCTCACCGTTGACGCTGAGGCGAATCTCGCTCATGGAGTCGTCACCGCCACAGTGTCGGCGATCTGGATCAGGCGGACGGCGCCGAGGACGACTCTGCGCTTGTCCCCGTCGGCCGCGTCCGGCAGCGTCGCCCACAGATCGCGCGCTGCTACGAGAAGTTCGCGGATCTCGTCGAGCTCCTCGCGATGGTTGCCGTTCGGCTCTTCCGTCGCGTTCAGCGCGAGGCCGAGTGCGCCGAAACCGTCGGGCTGGCCGGTGAAGAGGAGCGGCAGCGCCATCGAGAGGTACTGGTGGATGCGCGCCTGCGCGAGCGGCTGCGCG
>JANXPQ010000357.1 GCA_025357235.1 Betaproteobacteria bacterium | reverse complement strand
TTCGTGCGGGGCGAGCGGTAGCGGAAGATCCAGGACTTGCTGCCCGACGGTGCGACCTGGAGATAAAGCCCGCCGCCGTCGCAATACATTCCCGCTTGCTTTTTTGTTGCTACAGTCTTGGTCGATAGCCGATTGAGTTGTCTACCCATACTCCTACCCATACATTGAAGGCGGATTTCAATGAACCGTTGTGTACTGCTCTGGAGTGACATTCCGCGATTCTTATGTCACATCAGACGGTTGCCAGTCAAACTTCGGACTTCGTTGGACTGTGCTGGATAGAAAGTTTAATGACACCCCTTCCGCCAACTCTGTCTTTGTTCGCATCTCGCGTGCAAGCCTCATTCGATGACATTGCCCCTTTCTTTCGGCGGGTCCGCCGAAATCTGCCTCTTGTTCTTGTTGCCAGCTAGTACAACCTATCAGTCTGAAGACATGTCACGAAGCTGTTTGCGCAACAGCTGACACATGGCAGAAATGTTATCCGCCGAAGCAACATCGCTTTCCCGGCCGGATGTTAAACTTCTGATTCGGAAACACAATTGCTGAAACTCTCATGTCCGGACCGACATCAGGCCGACTGACCGTCATCGAACACAGCCGCGAAAGCGCAGGGCTGCGCTACGTCTATCCGGTCGTTTCCCGACGTGCCGGCGGCCTGTCCATAGGCGTCAATTTGAATACCAACAATGCCTGCAACTGGCGCTGCATTTACTGCCAGGTGCCGGATCTGACCCGGGGAGCGCCGCCTCCGGTGGATTTGGAGCAATTGAGACTGGAACTGAGCGGATTTTTGCATGATGTATTGCAAGGGGAATTTCTTGCCACGCGCGTCCCCCCAGATGCGCGGCGGTTAAATGACATCGCACTTTCGGGCAATGGCGAGCCGACCAGCGCAAAAGAATTCGAGCAGGTTATCGACCTTATCGGTGAAATACGCATGCAGGCAGGCGTCCCCGATCCGGTAAAGACGGTGTTGATCACCAACGGCAGTCTGATGCAGCGGAGCGGGGTTCAGAGAGGCGTTAAAAAGCTCGCTGCGCTCAATGGCGAGGTCTGGTTCAAGCTGGATCGCGCGACCGATGCCGGTATGCGCAAGGTCAACAATACCCGCATCGGGATGACCCGGGTTCGCGCCAATCTCACCATCGCCGCGCGGCTGTGCCCGACATGGATCCAGACTTGCCTGTTTGCGATCGATGGGGCTGGCCCCGACGACGCGGAGCAGGAGGCATATATGGAATTCCTGCGCGAGCGCTGGGCGGAAAGAATCCCGCTACAGGGCGTGTTGCTCTACGGGTTGGCGCGGCAATCCTTTCAGCCGGAGGCGCCACGGCTCACGCCGCTCCCGCCCGAGCGTCTGGAATCGTTCGCCCAGCGCATTCGCGCGCTGGGATTCACGGTCAGGGTAACGCCGTAACGGCTAGCGACGGGTGCGTCGCGGTGCGCGTGTGCTGGCCTCTGTCTTCAGGCGGCGGTAGAGGGCAGGCTGGGTCAGTTTCAGGTAAGAAATCAGGGCGACGTCGCCTTTGTTGATTTTCTTGAGATCGACCTGGTCAACGTGCACCAGCCGTAGAAGTTCCCGCACCGGCTTGGGCATGTTGCGCCCGCTTTCGTAACGGGAGCCGCCACTCTGGGTCACGCCGATCTGCCCCCAGAATTCCTGCTGGTTCAGGTTCAGGCGCAATCGGATTTCACGGGGATTCTGGATTTTCTCGAACATTCTCATCTCAATCTATTGTGGTTGATCGTCATCGGACAGCCATGCGGTCCGCATCCTTTTTAGTTTGTCCCAATGCGGCAGACAAAGTTCCGCATGTAGAATCATGACAAGCGCCTACTATGGCAAGACACCACAACGCCCCGCATTGCGGGGCGTTGACTTGTTCCGAATGGTGGTATATCGACGGGAGTCGCCCTTCCCGCGGGAGGCCTGACCGCTGATGGCCGCCGCAGAAGTCGAAAGCGAGACTTACTTCGCGACCTGGCGCTCCCTCAGTTCATCCAGAGTCTTGCAATCTATGCAAAGCGTCGCAGTGGGGCGGGCTTCCAGTCGTTTCAGGCCGATTTCCACGCCACAGCTTTCGCAGTAGCCGTATTCTCCGCCATCGATCTTGCCGATGGTTTCGTCGATTTTCTTGATGAGCTTGCGCTCGCGGTCCCGATTGCGCAATTCGAGCGCCATGTCGGATTCCTGGCTGGCGCGATCATTGGGGTCGGCGAACACGGTCGCCTCGTCCTGCATCGTGTGTACCGTGCGGTCGATATCCTGCGACAACTCGATTTTGAGCTGGTTGAGGATTTTCCTGAAGTGCTCGAGTTGCTTCGGGCTCATGTACTGCTCGCCCTTTTTCGGCACGTACGGTTTGAAGTTGGTATGGAATTCGGAAGCCATTTTTTACAGGTTCTGGTCCGGAAAAGTGCGCTTTAATATCAGAAATAGGAGGGGGGTGCAAGAAATGTTTGTCGGCTCCCGAACGGCGACGGCGGCGGCCCCGCCAAATTGACCTTTAACTCCCTGATAGGTATAGTTCCGGCCCTCCGGGGTGTAACGCAGCCTGGTAGCGTGCCTGCTTTGGGAGCAGGATGTCGGGAGTTCGAATCTCTCCACCCCGACCAGAAATGCGAAGGTCTG
>JANXPQ010000342.1 GCA_025357235.1 Betaproteobacteria bacterium | reverse complement strand
CACGACATTCCGAACTCGACGCCTGCACGCGGCGTTGGTAGGCGGCAGGTCTCAGTGTACTGATTTTTTCATCGGTTTCGCGGTGGATATCGCCTCGCCGATGCGAATTCCGAGTTCATGAGGGAAATAGGGAATTTCGATTGTGTTGCCCAATGTACCTGCGAAGGCCCGAAGCATGCCGAATTAATCCGTGCGGGACTGGTGCAAAAGGCCCCGGCGATTCGGTATATTTAGGCTGCGGTGCTGCTAAAATTCGTCGTTCTCCCCTGTATTTGAGCAAGGAACTCGCAAAGTGAAAGCAGTGATCCTCGCAGGAGGTCTGGGCACTCGCATTGGGGAGGAATCCCATTTGAAGCCGAAACCCATGATCGAGGTCGGCGGCAAGCCCATCATCTGGCACATCATGAAGATCTACTCCGCCTACGGGATAAACGATTTCATCGTATGCCTGGGTTACAAGGGTTATGTGATGAAGGAGTATTTTGCGAACTACTTCCTACATCAGTCGGACGTGACTTTCGACATGGTCGGCAACAAAATGCAGGTCCATCAGAACAGTGTGGAGCCCTGGCGGGTGACCCTGGTGGATACCGGGGAAGCAACCATGACGGGCGGTCGCCTGAAGCGCGTGGGATCCTACCTGGAGGGTGAAGACTTCTGTTTTACCTATGGCGACGGCGTGAGCAATGTCAACATCAAGGATCTTGTCGCTTTTCATAAAGCGCAGAAGCGACTTGCCACGCTGACCGCGGTGCAGCCACCCGGCCGGTTCGGCTCCCTGAATATCGAAGGAACAAAAGTCGCGAGCTTTGAGGAAAAGCCGCAGGGCGACGGAGGATGGATCAACGGCGGTTTTTTTGTGTTGTCGCCAAAGGTTCTGGATTACATTGAAGGCGATGCCACGGTGTGGGAGAGATCGCCCATGGAGCGCTTGGCCCAGGACGCCCAATTGAGTTCTTATTTACACAAGGGATTCTGGCAGCCAATGGACACATTGCGAGAGAAGAACCACCTCGAAGATTTGTGGGCGTCTGGGAAAGCGCCCTGGAAAGTATGGTGATATCGCCGGGATTCTGGCGCGGCAAGCGCGTCCTGGTAACCGGCCATACGGGCTTCAAGGGAGGGTGGTTGGCGCTTTGGCTCCAGTCAATGGGGGCGGAAGTTTCCGGCTATTCGCTGCCTCCGCCGACGCAGCCGAGCTTCTGCGTTGTCACGGGCCTTGAAGATTCAATTGCCTCGGTCCGGGGAGATGTTCGCAATCCAGCCGATTTAAAGTCGATGTTCACACAGTCTTCGCCCGAGATCGTATTTCATCTTGCCGCGCAGTCCCTGGTGCGACCTTCCTACATGGATCCGGTCGACACTTATTCGACCAATGTAATGGGCACCGTGAATGTGCTGGAAGCCATTCGGAATTGTCCTGACGTGAGGTCGGTTGTCATTGTAACCAGCGACAAGTGCTACGAGAACCGGGAATGGGATCGGGGCTATCGTGAGGGCGATGCGATGGGCGGATACGATCCATACAGCAACAGCAAGGGATGCGCCGAACTGGTTACTTCAGCTTTTCGGAATTCCTTCTTCAACCCAGACGCTTATTCGAAACATCATGTGTCTCTCGCTTCGGGCCGTGCCGGCAACGTCATCGGCGGCGGAGACTGGGCGGCGGATCGTCTGCTGCCGGATATTATTCGCGCCATAGTAGCGGACCAGCCGGTGAAAATACGCAATCCAGGCGCAATACGTCCCTGGCAGCATGTGCTTGAACCACTGAGCGGGTATCTGGGTCTCGCTCAGCGCCTGTATGAAGAGGGCCCGAGATTCACGAGCGGATGGAATTTTGGCCCGGCTGACGACGACACAAGTCCGGTCGAGAGCATCGTGAGCCGCATTACCGGCCTTTGGGGTGACGGCGCACGCTGGGAGTTAGATGGTGGTAGCCATCCGCACGAGGCAAGATTCCTGAAGCTTGACTGTTCAAAGGCGCGCTCGGAACTAGGATGGCAGCCGCGCATTCGCTTGGATACCGCGCTCGCATGGACCGTCGAGTGGTATAAGCAGTGGCGCGCAGGAAAAGACATGCGCACTTTGTCGTTGAATCAGATTTCAACTTACAGCGGGATTGCGACCAAATGAGTTCCAGCAAATGCCGTTTTTGCAGAATACCGTTGGAGCAAACCTTTGCGGATCTGGGCATGTCCCCGATTTCGAACGCGTTCCTGAATTCCACCCAATTGAACCTCAAGGAGCCGTTCTATCCGCTTCATGTTTATGTATGCGGCAAATGCCTGCTGGTTCAACTCGAACAGTTCGAAAGCCCGGATGCGATGTTCAATGAAGAGTATGCCTATTTCTCCTCGTATTCCGACACCTGGCTCAATCATGCGAAGCGGTACACGGAAGAGATGGTCCGGCGCTTTGGATTTGGCCAGTCCAGTTTCGTAGTCGAGATCGCAAGCAACGACGGCTATCTGCTGCAGTATTTTGTCGAGAAGAGAATTCCGGTACTGGGCGTGGAGCCTTCGGCTAACGTTGCCGGAGTCGCCCGGAAAAAAGGCGTTGAAACGCTGGTGAAGTTTTTCGGAGTCAACACCGCAAAGGAGCTGGTGGCCGTGGGACGTCAGGCGGATTTATTGTTGGGCAACAATGTGCTTGCCCACGTGCCCGATCTCAACGACTTCGTCGCAGGAATGAAAATTCTGCTCAAGCCCGGCGGCGTGATCACGATGGAGTTTCCCCATTTGCTGTGTTTAATGCGGGGAAATCAGTTCGACACAATTTATCACGAACATTTTTCCTACTTTTCTTTCCTGACCGTCGAGAAAGTGTTTTTCCACCATGGCCTGACGTTATTCGACGTTCAGCAGTTATCGACGCACGGAGGATCGTTGCGCATATTCGCGAAGCATTCCGGGGACGAGAGCAAAGATGTAACGGATGCGGTCGGCGTTCTGCTGCGAGAGGAGCATGACGCGGGACTCGACAAACTGACGACATATGATCTGTTTGCGGAAAAGGTGCGAAGGACGAAGCGCAAATTTCTTCAATTCCTGGTTGGCGCAAAGGAAAGCGGCAAGTCGATTGCCGCCTACGGAGCCCCCGCAAAAGGCAACACGCTGCTCAACTATTGCGGTGTGCGCACGGACTTTGTCGACTATACGGTCGATCGTAGTCCACATAAGCAAGGGATGTTTCTTCCAGGCACGCATATCCCGATCTACGCGCCGGACCGCATATTCGATACGAAGCCGGACTACCTGTTGATCCTGCCATGGAATCTCAAGAATGAGATCGTCAGTCAGATGAGCGGGATCCGGTCCTGGGGGGGGCAATTCATCGTGCCGATACCTGAAGTCACGGTAATTGCATGAAGTTTGCCGAGACTCCGCTGAAAGGGGCCTATCTCGTAGATCTTGATCGTCTCGAAGATGAGCGAGGATTTTTTGCCCGTTCCTTTTGTGAGAAGGAATTTTCCGCGCAAGGGCTCGCGTCGCGCTTCGTTCAGTGCAACGTATCCTATAGCCGCCGAAAGGGAACGCTTCGCGGCCTCCACTATCAGGAAGAACCGCGCGCGGAAGACAAGCTCGTGCGTTGCACGATGGGTGCCGTCTACGATGTCGTTGTCGATATCAGGCAGACTTCGCCGACTTATTTGAAGTGGTTCGGTACGGAGATTTCCGCAGAAAATAGAAGAGCGGTCTTCGTTCCGCGCGGCTTTGCTCATGGATTTCAGACGCTCGTGGACGACTCTGAAGTCCTTTACCAGATGTCCGAATTTTTCCATCCCGGCAGCGCTCGTGGCATTCGCTGGGATGACCCCTCGCTGCGCATCACCTGGCCGATGCGGGAAACCATCCTTTCCGAGAAAGATCGCAGCTACCCATTTATCGAGAAGGCTGGAAGGTGAAAATTCTCCTGATCGGTGCCACCGGCCAGCTTGGGCACGATATTCTGCGCAACAACGCGGGACATGAGATTGCGGCACCTGGACGAGATCAACTCGATCTTCAGAGCCCGGGGCAGCTGGAAGACGCAGTCCGGCAGATCAAGCCCGACGTTGTCATCAACTGTGCTGCCTTCCATAATGTTCCCTTATGCGAGGAGCAACCTGAAAAAGCATTTCTCATCAATTGTCTTGCGGTTGGACGCCTCGCAGCCTCCTGTCGCCAGATTGATGCGCAGTTCGTCACGTTCAGCACCGACTACGTGTTTGGCGGCGAGAAGCGCACGCCCTATGTCGAACAGGATCTGCCGCATCCGCTCCAGATTTACGGAATCACTCGCGTTGCGGGTGAATATGCGGCATTTGCCGCGGCACCCGAAAGTACATTCGTCGTACGCACCTGCGGGCTTTACGGCCGCTCGGTGTCCAGGTCGAAAAGCGGGAATTTCGTGGACAACCGGGTCTCGGATGCAAAGAACAAGACAATGCTTGAAATCTCCAACGATCAGGTTGTGTGCCCTACCTCGACGGAGGATTTGAGCAAGGCGATCCTGCAACTGGTCGATCATCCTGGGCGTACGCCCGGCATTTACCACCTTGTAAACGAGGGCGAGTGCACCTGGTTTGAGCTAACGAAGGCAATATATGAAATACTCGGCATTGAAGCCGACGTCAGACCTGTCGACCGTAAGGGCTTGTCGGGGGCCATGCGCAGGCCCCTCTATTCGGTGCTGGCGAACACGCG